>JBBAPY010000025.1:0-19617 GCA_040400635.1 Rhodoferax sp. | reverse complement strand
GTTGAGAGATGGATAGGGCCATGCGGCTGTTCTGTTCTACCAGCAGCACGCTGACTTTTTCGTCGCGCGAGATCGCCACGATGGCGCGCGCAATGTCTTGCACCAGTTTGGGCGCAATACCCAGGCTAGGTTCGTCCAGCAGCAACATACGCGGCTTGGCCATGAGTGCGCGGCCTATCACCATCATTTGCTGTTCCCCGCCAGACAAGGTGCCTGCCTGTTGTGAGTAGCGCTCGCGCAAGCGCGGGAAACGCTCCAGCACGCTGTCCAAGCTGCGAGCAATAGCGGCTTTGTCGTCACGGGTAAACGCGCCCATCAGCAGGTTGTCTTTTACCGACATAATGGGAAAGACGCGTCGGCCTTCGGGCACCATAGAAATGCCTTTTTTGACAATCTCGGCGGTGGGCGTGCCGTCCAGGCGCTCGCCCATGAAATGGATTTGCCCGGAGTGCAAAGGCGCCAGGCCGGTGATGGCGCGCAGGATGGACGATTTGCCTGCGCCGTTGGCACCGATCAGCGCTACCGTCTCGCCTTCTTCCAGCGTGATGGAGACGCCCTTGAGCGCGTAAATCTGGTCGTAATAGAGTTCGACCTTGTCGAAAGTGAGCATCGCTGTCATGGTCTACATCCCGATGGCAGCGTCTTCGGCGCCCAAATAGGCTTCGATGACTTTGGGGTTGTTCTGAATTTCGCTGGGCGTGCCTTCGGCGATTTTTTCGCCGAAGTTGAGCACCACGATGCGATCGGAAATTTTCATCACCGCTGGCATATCGTGTTCCACCAGCAGCACCGTGACGCCGCGCTCGTCACGCAAGCGGCGTACCAAGGCCACCATGTGCATGGTCTCGTCATGGTTCATCCCGGCAAAGGGCTCGTCCAGCAGCAAAACAGCGGGCTGGGTGGCCAGACCGATAGCCATACCCAGAGCGCGCAAATGCCCTTGCGGCAAGTTAGAGGCCAACTCGTCACTGATGCTTTGCAGCCCCAAAAATTCAACGATGCCATCGGCCGATTCGGCAAACAAGGCTTCATCCGCTTTGGCCAGGCCGCTGCCCAAAAAGAAACCGAGCAAAGAGGCACGTGATCGCAGATGGTGGGCCACGATGATGTTTTCGCGCACCGTCATCGACTTGAAAATGGTGGTTTCCTGAAAGGTACGCACCACGCCTTTGCGCGCCACTGTGTGCGGTGCCAAATCGCTGATGCGCTCGCCGCGCAGTAGCACTTCGCCGGCACTGGTTTGCACAAAAGACGCGATGAGCTTAAACAGCGTGGACTTGCCTGCGCCATTGGGCCCGATGACCGACAAAATTTCGCCTTCATTGACAGTGAAGCTGACGTTGTTCACCGCCACCAAACCACCATAGCGTTTGGTAGCGCCTTTGACTTCGAGGATCACGCTCATGTGCGCGCTCCTTTGCGGTCCATCAGGCTGAGTACGCCGTTGGGCAACCAGAGCATGAGCGCGATCATCAGCGATGAATAAATGAGTAGTTGGAAGCGCCCGGTCGCGAACAGCAAATCCCAGCCGAAGTAAAGTAGCAGCGTACCGAGCATGGGGCCAAACACAAAGCCTAGGCCACCCAAAAAGCAATTGAGCATAAAGTTAACGCTATCGGTAATTTGGAAGGACGAGGGATACAGCGACTGGGAAATAGCCACAAAACTCGCGCCGGCAATGCCACCAAAGAAAGACGAAATCGCATAGGCCAGCACACGTAGCCAGGCGATATTGACGCCTATGGATGAGGCCAACTCTTCGTTTTGCTGCAAGGAGCGGCACAAATGCCCCAAGCGCGAATTGACGATGCGCCACAGCACCGCGTAGGCCAGCACCATCATGATCGCGGCCATTAAATAGAAGGCCAGTTTGGGGTTGGCCAGGGTACCGAAGTCCGGGATGATGGTCAGGCCCAATATATTGAGCTCAGCCGGTAGCCGAATGGAGGTAATGCCTTTGGCGCCATTGGTAAAGGGCATGGCCAGCGCGGTGAGGCGACTGACTTCAGTTAAGACCAGCGTCACCATGGCGAAATACACGCCGCGTAAGCGCAGGATGGGCAAGCCGATCAGGACCGACAGCAGCGCGCAAAACGTACCCGCCAGCGGCAGCGTCCACCAAAAGCTGATATCGCCTTTGATGATCAGCAAGGCCGATACATAACCGCCCACCAGGGCATATGCGCCTTGCCCGATGTTGATGCGGCCGATGTAAAACGTCAGCCACACACCGGCCGATGCGATTGACAGCAGCGCTACGGCCGTGAGGGTGTAGTACAGGTCTACACGCCCCGAGGCGGCAATCGCTGCCGGCACAATCACCAACACCACCAATAAAAACAGGGCAACTGCAGCCCAGCGTTGCTTGTTACTCATATCAACCCCAGGGTTTGCCCATCAGGCCTTGCGGGCGCACCGCCAGGAAGACCATGAGCGAGGCAAAAATAGCAAGGTAGGTAATCTCACCGGAGGAGGCCAGCAGCGTAAGCCCCACGCTTTCCATCATACCCAAAATGAAGCCACCCATAATCGCGCCGGAAATCACACCGGCGCCGCCGATCATGATCATCATGAAGGCATTGATAGAGGTTGGTCCGCCCATGCCCAGGTTGATGCCGGTAATCGTCACCAGCAAGCCACCGACGATGCCCGCGAGCATCGCGCCCAGCGCAAAGCCGATCATGGAGTAGCGGTCCACATCCACGCCCATCAAGCGCGCCGCGACTTTGTCCTGCGCCAGCGCGCGCATGGCACGGCCGGTTTTGGAATGTTGCATAAACAAGATAAATACGGCCACCATGGCAATAGCCAGCAGACCGATCAGGATGCGGTCATAGGGCATGACCACAATGAAATCCAAGTTGAAAACGCCATCCACAATTTTGGGTAGGCCGCGCTGTTTTTCACCAAAGCATAAAAGAATGATCGCGTCCAGAAAAAACGCGATACCCGCCGCCAGTAGCATGGTGCTTTCTTCACGTTTGGAGTTGCGTATTACCGGGCGGAACAGAAATTTTTCCACCAGCGCGCCTATGGCAGCCAGGGCGATGCCGGAGGCCAGCAGGCCCACGATAAAGGGCAGGCCGAATTGAGAAACCACGGTGTAAGTGACAAACCCCCCCAGCACATACATCTGCCCGTGCGCGAAGTTCAGCACATTCATCAACGAAAAAATCAGGGTCAGGCCCAGTGCAATAAGCGCATATTGCGCGCCCAGGTACAGACCATTTACAACAACTTGTTCCATGCATGCCTTGCAATAAAGCCAAAAAAGCGGCAAGCGCAGTTAGTGCTGCACTTGTCGCTCGTTCAGCGGAGCCCGTATTTAGTCGACGCTTGCTACGAACATCGTCTCAAACTTGCCATCCTTGTAGACATTGACCACCAGCGGCACCGAAACCTGGCGTTTTTGACCGAAGGAAGTTGTGCCCACGTATTTGAGCTTGGCATCACCCACCATATAGGGGTTGGGTGCAGAGAAGGAATCCATGGTCTTCTGGAATTCTTTGACGTCTGTCAGGCCTTTGGGGTTGGCCTTGAGGGTTTCCAGAATGTATTCCAGGGCGTAAACCTTGGTGTTGGACTCGTCGTTGTACTCGCCAAACTTCTTGGTGTAGCGGGCGACGAATTCACGCATCTTGTCCGAGGCCAGTTGGGGCGTGGAAGCACCACCCACCGAGATAAAGCCGTCAGCCAACTTGCCGGCGCCTTCTTTGAGGACGTTGGCATCTTGTGCGGTTTCGGTGGAGATGAGGCCTTTGTAGCCTTGCTCACGCGCCGAGCGGATCAGCTGAGGTGCTTGCGCGGGCGCAACGCCGGACAAAACCAGCAGGTCCGGGTTGGTTTTGAGCACGGGCAGCAGCACCGGGGTGAAGTCTTTGGTGTCCACTTGGTAGGTCACGTTGGCCGAGACCACTTGCAGGCCCAGGGCTTTGGCGGCTGCGGCGCCACTGTCACGTTGGCTCAAAGGGTCGGACTCGTTGGCGGCCACGAAAGCGACCTTCTTAACGCCACTCTTTTCCATCAGGTGCTTGTAGATGGCGGGGCCGGATTGGTAGTTAGCCACCATGCCCAAAATGGCATTGCTCGCCGGCTTGGTGTACAACTCTTTGGGGAAGGCATAGGGGAAATACATGATGCCGCGGCTCTCGGCTACGGGGCGCACCGCCGCAGCGCCGTCATCCACATTGGGGCCGACCACATAGTGAATGCCTTCTTGGGCCATCTTCTCCATACCAGCGATCGCGCGCTTAGGGTCTTTTTGGTCGTCAAAGGCGACGATCTGCACGTTGTAGGTGGTGCCACCGATCTTCACGCCACCGGTTTCATTGATCCAGTCAGCACGGGTTTCCATGGAGCGCTGGTTGGAGATACCCCAGCTTGCAGCCGGACCGGAGGTAACGCCGACAAAACCGATCTTCAGCACCGGGTTGGCGGCAAATGCAGCGCCGCTGAAGGCCGCCGCGATCGTGGCGGACAGCAGGCTGACCGCTAGGAAATTACGCTTTTTCATGAACAAGACTCCTTGGGAGGGAATGGAAGAGGGAAGGTATTTTCCAAACTTGGCAGTCTTTGCGCACCACCAGGTTGGTGGGCGCATCTTCTATCGTGTTAACAATCTTGTCAACATACTTTGGGATTTTTTGTCCGCTTGGAAAAGCCCCTGTAAGATGTCCCGTAACGTCGTTTTGGCGGCCCTGGCATGGATCTTCAAAAACCTACCTGCTGGCTTATTTTGCCATTTCGGGTGGTGCGGGCAATTCCTCATCTTGGCTAAATTTCATTTTTAATCCTTAAAAAACAAAGACTTAGAGGCGCTATGCCCCAATCGTTGAGTCCTGAAGACGCACAAGAAGCCCACATCGTAGACCGGATTTACGAGGCGGTGATAGACCAGCGTCTGGCGCCTGGCGCCAAGCTGTCCGAGGCCAGCCTGTGTACGGCTTTCGGCGTAGGGCGTATGCGTATTCGGCGCTGTCTTTTGATTTTGGCGAGCCGCGAAGTGGTGGAATTGCAACCTAACCGCGGGGCCTATGTGGCGCAGCCCAGCGCGCAGCAGGCGCGCGAGATTTTTGAGGCTCGGATGGCTATTGAGCCCTCGCTGGCCCGCCTGGCGGCCGAGCGTGTCAAGCGCGCCGATGTCAAAACCTTGCAGGCTTTGCTGCGCAAAGAGGCGCAAGCCCATAAGGCGGGAAACCGGCGCGAGGCAATCCGCCTTTCCGGCCAGTTCCACGTGGCCCTGGCCCAGGTGGCCGACAACTCGGTGATGCTGCGTATAGTCAAAGATCTGGTGACCCGCAGCTCACTCATTATTGGCATGTACGGGGACCCTGGATTTACCAATTGCCGCGATGACGACCATATCTCCATAGTCGATGCGCTGCTAGCTAAAGATGGTTTGCAGGCCGAGCAGCTGATGAAAGCGCATTTAAGCCATATTACTGAGCACCTGGATTTGGAGCGCCAATTGGTGGCACAGGCCGACCTGGTTTCGCTCTTCGGTGAAGCAGATCCGTTAAAGAGTGCGCGTACCTAAACGGGCTTGCCGCGCGGGTGTAATGGGCTTGGCAACCTGGCCCGGGATAAAAAAATTGGCCTGGGCCGGGATCAAGCGCGACGGTCTACGTGCTGGCCTTTGGCCTTGACCGGTTGTGATTCCTGGTGCCGCTCAACTGCCTTGGCCTGCACGGCTTTGGGTGGTGGCTCATTGCGCGTTTTGGCCTCAATCTTGTCCATGGTGTCGGCGCGTGTTTGTTGCGGTGGACGCGGCACGTAGTTGGAGGTACTTACATTGGATATCGGCATGCCTGACTCCTTTTTTTGTGCGGGCCTGCAAGGCCCTTAGTTGGTTTTGCCCAAATTGAGCACCGCATCGGCTACTTTGCCCGAGTCTTTTTCCAGTGCCAGCACGTCAATGCCCAAACGTACAAACTGGTAACCCGGATAAAAGCTCAGCTTACCCAGCAGCGGCTCCGGAATCGGGAAAGTTTTCGCACTGGAGGGCAAGGCTTCTCCAAACTTCCAGGCCACTGGGTTCTTGCTTTCGCAGCCCGCCGTTTTGCTGAAACTCAGACCCTCGGGGCAATTGCCCGGCGAGCTGTTTTCCATAAAATAATTGCGGATCATTTCGGTGCGCAACTTGCCGAAATAGTTTTTCATTTGTTTGCCGCGCTCGGGCGGGAACACCGGCTTGGGCTCCGAATCCAAAGGCAGTTTGCGGCTCAGGTCTTCAGGCTGCGGGCTGCTGGCGCCCAAAGAAATATTGATGCTCGGCGCTGCCGGGGCCGGTGCGCCGCCGACCGGTGCGGCCGCGCTGCCGCTGCCCACAGCCAAGGTCAAAGTGCCCGGTGGTGGAGCAGCCCCAGCCGCCGGGGCTGCCGGTGCGCCGCCCGCGCTGGTTTCCTCTGCGCCTTTTTTACTGCCGCCACCCGGCGAGGTTGCGCCTTCCGAACCGTAGAGGTATTTCAGCGCCAGCGGGTCATTTTTCAGCTTGGTTTCAATAATCTGGTCAAACACGCCGGCGATCTTGACCGTATTGGCCGAGCCAAGCCATTGGGGCCGGTTGCTGCTGAGTAGCAGCACCTGGGAGATGGAGCACGCAGGACCATTGGCTTTCAGCCATTGCGCCGCCAAGTCGCCACGCTCCTGTGGGTCATGGGTGGTCAGCGCCATGGTGCGAAATTCCGCGATCGAGCAGGTGTAGGGGTTCGCCACGTTGGGCGTGACCGGCAAGGGGTTCTTTTTGGTAGTTTGCGCGTGCGCGCCGCTGGCAAACAAGAGTGACATCCCCAAGACCACCAGCAGGTGGTCGCTACGCGCAAATGAACCTTCAACTTTTAGCAGATCCGGCAGGCGCATGGGTTCCTTTGAAAAGGTGGTCGGTTTACTTCGGGAAGTCTAACTGAATATCACGAAAATAATGAATTTAGTGATTGTCTTAGAACCCTTGGATTACGCCGATTACACCTCGACTCTGGCGGAGCCTTTACCGCCGCCAGGCAAGACAAAGCACGCCGCCGCGCCATTGGCAGGTACTATCATGACCTAGAGCAGGTGGGCGGACAGGGCCCGGCTCATCAACGCAGGAGACAAACCCATGCAAAGACGCCAGATTCTCGCCACCGGTGTGGCCAGCGCCGCTTTACCTTCCTTGGTGTGGAGCCAGGCGCTGGAGAAGCCGCAGCTGAGTATTGCGGTTGGCGGCAAAAACTTGTTTTACTACCTGCCACTGACGATTGCCGAGCAACTGGGCTATTTCAAGGCCGAGGGCTTGGACGTCACGATTGTGGATTTTTCAGGTGGTGCGCGGGCTTTGCAGGCGGTGGTGGGTGGCAGCGCAGATGTGGTGTCCGGCGCGTTTGAACACACGGTCAACATGCATTACAAAGGCCAGCCGATGCGCGCCTTTGTGGTGCAGGGCGCCGCTCCGCAAATCACCCTGGGCTACAACCCCAAGACCATGCCTAATTTCAAATCGGTAGCCGACCTGAAGGGCAAAAAAATTGGCGTTACCGCGCCGGGTAGTTCGACCAACGTTGTCGTGAATTTTGTGCTGGCCAAAGCGGGGCTCAAGCCCAGCGACGTCAGCATCGTAGGTGTAGGCGCAGGCAATGGCGCGGTCGCCGCGATGCGCGCTGGGCAGGTCGATGCCATGAGCAACCTGGACCCGGTATCGACCTTGCTCACCCGCTCGGGCGATATGAAAATCATCACCGATACCCGTAACTTGGCCGAAGCAGAAAAAATCTTTGGCGGCCCCATGCCCGGCGGCTGCTTGTACTGCCCGCAAGCGTTTATTGACAAGTACCCCAACACCACCCAAGCGCTGGCCAATGCCATCGTGCGGGCGGACAAATGGATTCAACAGGCTGGGCCCAGCGATATCGTCAAAGTGGTCCCCGAAAGCTATTTTCTGGGTGACCGTGCGGTTTATTTGGAGGCCTTTTTGTCGGCCCAAAAAGCTTTATCGACTGACGGCATGTTCCCCGCCAAAGCGCCCGAGACAGCCTTTCGTGCTTTGGCCAGCGTCGATGAAAAACTGGCCGCTACCAAACTGGACTTGAGTTTGGTCTATACCAACGACTTTGTGCGCAAGGCCAACGCCAAATACCCCAAAGGTTAAGGCCTGTGGCTGCTGCCATCGAACTGCGCTCGGTCGCCTGTACTTTTGTCAGTAAAGACGCGCCGGGCCAGCGCTATACCGCGGTGCAAGACGTTTCCCTCACCGTGGGCGACGGCGAATTTGTCAGCGTGGTCGGCCCCACGGGCTGTGGCAAAAGCACTTTGCTCAACGTGGCCGCGGGCTTGCTGCAGCCCAGCCAAGGCGAGGTGCGGGTGTTTGGTGAGGTATTGCAAGGCTTGAACCGGCGCGCCGGCTATATGTTCCAGACCGACAGCCTGATGCCCTGGCGCAGTGCCCGCGACAACGTGCTAGCGGGTTTGCAATTTCGCGGCCTGCCCCTACTGCAAGCGCAGGCCCAGGCCGATGACTGGCTGCGACGCGTAGGCCTGGGCGGTTTTGGCGACCGCTATCCCCACCAGTTAAGCGGCGGCATGCGCAAACGCGCTAGCCTGGCGCAAACCCTGGTCATGGACCCGGACATCATCTTGATGGACGAGCCTTTTTCGGCCTTGGATATCCAGACCCGCCAGTTGATGGAAAACGAAGTTTTGGCGCTGTGGCAATCCCGCAAAAAAGCGGTGCTGTTCATCACCCACGACTTGGACGAAGCCATTGCCATGAGCGACCGTGTGATTATTCTGAGCGCCGGTCCCGCCTCGCACCCGATTGGCGAATTTGTCATTGATCTACCGCGCCCGCGCGATGTAGCCGAGGTCAAGATGACGCCTGAGTTTGCGCGCCTGCACAAGGCCATTTGGGCGGTGCTGCGTGATGAAGTGCTCAAGGGTTACCAGCAGCAATTGCAGGCGGCTTGAAAACAATGTCCACGACTGAAACCCAAGTGTTTGGTAAACCACAGCGGCGCGTTCCGCTCTTGCTGTGGCAATTGCTATTGCTACTGGCGCTGCTGCTGTTTTGGCATGTGATGACGCAGCCCGGCCTGCTACCGCCCATGATGTTTGACAACGACCGCCAGGCGGCCTTCTTTTTCGGCCAACCCCATATGGTGGCGCAGCGCATCTGGGCCTGGTTTGTGACTGACGGCGATATTTATCGCCATTTGCGCGTGACCTTGAGCGAGACGATTTTGGCTTTCCTCATTGGCGCTGCCAGCGGCTTGGCCGGTGGTTTGTGGCTGGCGCTTTCACCGCGCATGTCGCAGGTGCTGGAGCCCTATATCAAAGCCTTTAACGCCATGCCCCGCATCATCCTGGCGCCCATCTTTGGCGTCTGGTTCGGCCTGGGCATGGGCTCTAAAGTAGCGCTAGGCGTGACCTTGGTTTTTTTCGTGGTGTTTTTCAATGTCTATCAGGGCGTCAAAGAAGTGAGCCCGGTAGTCCTGGCCAATGCCCGCATGCTGGGCGCCAGTGGGAGGCACTTGCTGCGCTATGTCTATTTGCCCAGCGCCACCAGTTGGGTGTTTAGTTCGCTGCACACCTCGGTGGGCCTGGCCTTTGTGGGTGCGGTAGTAGGCGAATACCTGGGCTCCAGCCAGGGCGTGGGCTACTTGATTTTGCAGGCCGAAGGCAGCTTTGACATCAACACCGTCATGGCCGGTATTGTGGTGCTAACGATGTTTGCCTTGGTGCTCGACAGCCTGGTTGGCCGCATTGAGAAGCGCCTGATGAAATGGCAGCCTAAGGCGGGTGAGACGGAGAAGCTTTAGCCTTGGCAAGCGAGGCGCTTATCGGCCCTGTCTAATACGCCGCCACGACGCCATCGCTACGCGGGTCTGCCGCGCCCAGGTACAAGCCATTGCCTTGGCGCACGATAGCACCGGCGTGGCCCATGGTGTCGCTGTAGTCGTTCAGCACTTCCACATCATGACCGGCAGACGCCAGGGTTTGCAGCACTTGCGGATCAAAGCGGTTTTCAAACTTGAGGGTGGTGGTTTCCTGGCCCCAGGTTTTGCCCAGCAGCCAGCGCGGCGCACTGACGGCTTGTTGCAAAGTCTGGCCGTAAAAAGCATAGCGGCTAAATACTGCGGATTGGCTTTGCGGTTGGCCGTCGCCGCCCATATTGCCATAGACCATATGGCGCCCATCGTCAAAGCGCGCATGCGCCGGGTTGAGGGTATGAAACGGTTTTTTGTGCGGTGCTAATGCCAGGTGCGAAGCGCTGTCCAGCGAAAAGCTGGAGCCCCGGTTTTGCCAGGCCACGCCAGTGTCAGACAACACCACGCCTGAGCCAAACTCCCAGTACACGCTTTGGATGTAGCTGACCATACGGCCCGCGCTATCGGCCGTGCCCATCCAAATCGTGTCGCCGGGGATGCTGCGCTCCGGCCAGGGCAGGGCTTTGTGCATGTCCACCGCCTCCACGCATTGATCGATAAAGTTGTCGCTTAAAAACTGCTGCGGCGTCACGTCCATCGCGGCCATGGTGGCTGGGTCGGCGACATAGCGGTTGCGCACTTTAAAAGCCTGCTTGGTTGCCTCGACCAGCGCGTGCAAATAGGGCGCTCCGTCGGCTTCGTGGATGCCGTGGCGAAGGCGCAGCCGGTCAAAAATCGCCAGAATCATCAGGGACGCAATGCCTTGCGTGGGCGGCGTCATATTGAAGAGCGTGGCCCCGCTCACCTTGACGCTGAGCGGCTGCACGCTGCTGGCGTGGTGCGTCTGTAAGTCGGCAAAGCGCAAGGGGCCGCCCAGGCGTTCGTGTTCAGCAGCCATGGCCTGGGCCACGCTGCCCCGGTAAAAATCATCCAGGCCTTTGTCGGCCAAGGTTTGCAAGGTGGCAGCCAGCGCCGGGTAGCGGCGCAAGGTATCCACTTGCGGCACCCTGGGGCTGTGGCCCGCGCCCTTTGACGGGTCTAAAAACTGCCCGGCATAGCCCGGAACGTTTGCGAGTTCGGGCAAAAATTTGGTCGTGAAATTCACCTGGCTTTGCGTCACCGGCGCGCCTTCACGGGCATACCAAATAGCGTCTTGCAAGAGGCGCGTGACGGGCAGGGTGCCGCCCATGCGCGCGCTGTGGATCAGCGCTTCTTGCCAGCCGGAAATCGCACCTGCCACGGTATTGGCCGCCAGCGGGCCGCGCCCGGGAATGGCAGACAACCCACGGCGGGTATAAAACTCCATCGTCGCTGCGCCCGCTGCGCGGCCACAGGCATCGATGGCGACTGGCGCCTGCCCCGGCTCGGAAATCAGCCAAAAGCCGTCGCCGCCGATGGCGTTCATATGCGGATACACCACGGCAATCGTGGCCGCTGCGGCGACCATGGCCTCTATGGCATTGCCGCCTTCGCGCAGCACGGCGCAGGCGCTGCTTGCGGCCAGGTGGTGGGGGGCGGTCACCATGCCGCGCGGGGAAGTCAGGGTTTGGCGCATGGGGCTCTTTCAATCATTTAAAAATTGCGCGGCCATGGCGTGGAGGGCTTTGGCATAGCAGTCCATGGGCACCCGCACAATGCCTGCACCAATCTGGCCCACGCCGGCCTGTTTGTGGGCAATGCCGGTGGTCACCACCGGACGTATGCCGGTGTCCACGACTTTGCGTACGTCGATGCCGCAGGGCGCACCTTCAAAGTCCAAGGCGGGCAGGCTCAGCGCCGGGTTTTTGGTCACCGTGATTTCATACATCTCTCGGCTGTAGCGCACCGCGTCGCTGACCGAGCCACCGGCCAGCAGCGTCAGGGCTGGCGAGGCGGCGAAAGAGCAGCCGCCAAAACCAGCGGTCTCGGTGATCGCGCTGTCACCGATATCCGGGCAGGCATCATCTTGTTTGAAGCCGGGGAAGAACAAGCCTTTGGGCAAGTCCGAGGTGGCGCTAAACCATTGCTGGCCCAGACCGCTGATGCGCAGGCCGGTTTCGGTGCCATTGCGCGCGGTGGCGGTGACCACCGAGCTAAAGGGTACGCCGTGCGCCGCGTCCATGATGGCTTTGCACGAGGCCATCGAATAGTTCAGAAAAAACTGCGAAGTCTTGGCCACAAAGTCCAGGCTTTGGTGAATCTGGTCTTGCGACAAACCTTTATGTTCTGCCGCCAAGGGCACCGCCAAGGCCATAAAAAACAAGGCGGTGGACGCGGCGTTGCGGCTATGCACCTCGTCGCCCATCAAGAGCGCTTGCGACTGAATGGCCTTGAGGTCAATACCGCCGGTTTTGTCAAAGTTGTGGCGCACGGCGGCTTTGAGCACCGGGGCCAATACGTCTTCAAACCATTTGAGCTTTTGCAACACATCCGGGCCATTGGCGCCAAAGCGCAGGCAGCGGCCAATACCTTCGTTGATATTGGTGTAGGCCACATTGCCATGCGTTAGGTCGCGCACCTGAATCAAAGGCATAGAGGCGCTGATGATGCCGGTCATCGGCCCTACGGCACCAAAGTCATGGCATTGCGCAAATTCTATATCGCCACGAGCCAGCAATTTTTGGGCTTGATCGGGTGTCTTAGCCCAGCCTTCGTAAAGCACCGCACCCACCATGGCGCCATGCATGGGGCCGCACATCGCATCCCATGCCACTGGCGGGCCAGCGTGCAGCAAGAGTCGCGTGTCTTTCATTTCGGGCCATACGCCGTCGGCGCGCAAGGCAATGTCCTCCCATAGGGGGCGCGATTGGATGATGCGCTTGCATGCCTCTGCGTTAGCGGCGCTAATGCGCGCATCGTCCATGAGGCGCGCCAGGTTCCAGGCCAGCAATGGATCTGCATTGCCCGGCGGGCGCCAGGGCAAATGCTCCACTTGCCCGCCATGTTGACTTATGCTTTCATTGAAGCCGTCGATGCCGATATTGAGCACAACGGGTGCCTGGCTGAGTAAGGTGTTGGTGCTTAAGGTCATTGTCATTTGGCAGGAAGTTCGGGGTTTAACAGGGTCAGCAGCACGCCGGCCAGCATATCGCCGCCCGAGCTGGCGCCGATGCGCAGCAGGTCTTGCACTGCGTGGTGGATAGCAGGCATTTGCTGCATTGGCATGGCATCAAAAAGTGCATGCAAGGCGCGGTAGCTGCTGCCTTGCAATAAGTCGTCGAGCAGGGCGGCGCTGATCGGGTTGCTGGCGCTTTGCGCGGCGCGGCTGATGCGTGTGCGCAGCGCCGGTATGGCCGCTTGCCAGTGGGCCACAGGTGCGTGGTGCAGCGTAAAAAATACCGCGCCTACCAAGTCATCTCCGCTGGGCGTCAGGCCCACACCCAGGCCGAGCAGGCGCAGGCAGGCGGCTTCAAAAGCAGCCAAGTCTTGGCTGTGTACCGCCTGCGCCAAATCTTGTAGGCGCTGTTGTGCAAGGCTCAAAGGAAAGGGCAATGCCTGGCCGCCCAGCCATGTCAACAGGCCAGGGCGTGTTTGCGTTTGCAGTGCGTGCCACGCCAGCGCCGCGCCCTTGCGCAGGGCCGCAGCCTGATAGCGAGCGGGCGGGGCTTGCCAGGGGTTTGCCAGGTTGCGCGGGTGCGCGCTGTCTGCGCTATCCCCGGTCCAGACGATGCGCCCCTCGCGCAGCGCGTAGTGCGTGCTTTCGAAGCCGGGTAAGGGCGCCAGCGCCAGGGTGTGGGTGCTCACGGCTTGGGCGTTTGCATCGTGATGTGCGTTCCCGCGCGGCCCATCAAAGCCTCGAATGCCTGCTCCAGTGAGGTGATGATGACCTCGCCCTCGTGGTTGGCATTGGGAAGCTCTTGCAGATAGCTCATGGCTGCATCGATTTTGGGCCCCATGCTGCCCGCAGGAAACTGGCCTTGGGCACTGTAGTCGCGCGCCTGAGCCAAAGTCATATGGTCCAGCCAGCGCTGCGTGGGCTGGTTGAAATCCAGGGCCACGCGGTCCACGCCGGTGAGCATGATCAAAGCGTCTGCATGCAAATGCGCCGCCAGCATGGCACTGGTCAGGTCTTTGTCGATCACCGCAGGCACACCGGACCAATGCCCGTTGGCACCATGCAGCACCGGTATGCCGCCGCCGCCGCAGGCAATGGGGATTACACCGGCTTCAAGCAAAGCGTCTATGGTTTTGAGGTCGAGAATTTTTTTCGGTTTGGGGCTGGCCACCATGCGCCGCCAACCGCGCCCGGAATCTTCGGCGAAATGCCAACCGGTTTTGATGGCCATGTCGCACGCATCGGCTTCGCTAAAAAACTTACCCACGGGTTTGGTCGGGTTGGCAAAGGCCGGGTCGTCGGCATCGACTTCTACTTCGGTCACCACGCAGGAGACCACGATGTCCATGCCACTATCGACCAGCACATTGGCAAAACTTTGTTGCAGCATATAGCCCATGCCGCCTTGCGAGTGGGCAACGCAGACGTCCATAGGCATGGGCGGCAATTCGTCCGCGGTGCGCGCCATGCGGTACAAAATATTGCCGACTACCGGGCCGTTGCCATGGGTGAGCACCAATTGCCAACCGGCGCGGATGATTTCCACCAAATGCCCGCAGACCTGGCGCATTAGGGCTAGTTGTTCTTCTGCCGTACCTTTGATCGTGGGCGGGTAGGCGGCATTGCCGCCCAGTGCCACCACCACCCGTTTGCGCGCCGGGGCTGGGGGCGGGTTCATCGCAGCCACTGCCCGGCCAGCCAGGCCGCGTTCGCGCTATTGCCCGCCAGCACCATACCGGCCTTGCGCAGCAAAACTTCTTGCTGCGACAGCACTTGCGGGTCGGCCTCGGTGCCGCAGACAAAGCCGACGATGGCCAACTGCCGTCCACGTTTGCGCGCCAAAGCTTTGGCTTGCACGATAGCCGGGGCCAGCTCGGCAGCCGGGTTGCTGTGCGCCCCCCAGCCGATGACCACGTCCAGCAGGATCACGCGCACCTGCGGGTCGGCGGCCTCGATGAGCAAGCGCTCAATGCGCGCCGCCTGGTCAATCATGGGGTGGGGGCGGCCTACGGTAAATGCGTCATCGCCCAGGTCCAGTGCGCTGTGTTCGCGGCTGGCCTGGCGCGGCTTGGCTAGGGCCAGCGCGGGCTCCAAGGGGACGTTAGACCAGACCTTGAGGCCGGCGTCGGCCCAAAGGCTTTGCGCCTCGGCGGTGAAGGTGCCGCCGGCGTACAGCGCGCGCAGGTATTGCTGGCTTTTGGCAAACATGGGTTTGCGTGGCAGCGGGTAATGCGCGGGGACCTGTCGTTTGACTCCGGCCAGGCGCACTGCGATGGCCGCGCAATCCACCAGCGTGTGCGCGATGCGCAGCACTGCGCCTTTGCCCTTGTGGGGCAATTGCGCCGTAGCGCCTATAAACAGTACCACCGCGGGTTTGCCGCTGGCGCGCAATGCCGCTAGCACGCGCTCGGCAACAAGCGGGGCCGGCGGTTTGGAAACGATGGCAATAACTTTGGTGCTGGGGTCTGCGGCCAGCATGGCTATGCCCTGCAGCATGGTGGCGGCGCCCACTGCTTCATAGACATCGCGTCCGCCGGTACCTATGGCGTGGCTGACGCCCCCGCCCATGCGGTGAATTTGTGTGCTGACTTCCTGCAAGCCGGTGCCCGACGCGGCCACTAGGCCGATGTTGCCGCGCCGCACCGCATTGGCAAAACCCAGGGGCACGCCGCCGATGATGGCGGTGCCGCAGTCCGGGCCCATGACCAGCAGGCCACGCCGCGTGGCTTCTTGCTTGAGAGTGACCTCCTGCGCCAGGGGCACGTTGTCGCTGAACAAAAACACATGCATACCGAGCTTGATGGCCTTGAGCGCCTCGGCCGCGGCATAGGGGCCGGGCACGGAAATCTGTGCCAAATTGGCCCCGGACAGAGCGGCCTGGCCCATGCCCAAACTGCTACGGGGTAGGGCCTGCACGTCACCGGCACCGGTGCCCGAAGCTTGTGTGCCGGCCAATTGCGCCTGGCAGCTGTCCACCGCAGCGGCGCATAGCGCAGCGCTGCGCGCCTGCACCACCACCATCACGTCGCTAGGCCCGGCGTCTTGCACAGCCTTGTGTAGCAGACCGGCCTCGCGCAAAATGTCTTTGTTGGCCGGATTGCCCATTTGCAGGGTCGCGTTGACCACGCCGGGCAGGGCCAGTAAACCTTGGGCGACTCGCATGAGCGCCACCGAGTCTTTGTACAAGTTGGCGCTGATAAAGGCAACCGTGTGCAGGGGAGCGTTCATGCCAGGGCAGTCCGGGTTTTTGTTAACAATTTGCTATCATACTTTCATATGTCCGGCATACCACTCCCACCCCTCTCGCCCCTGGCCCATCCCACAAGTGCCATGGACGAATTGCATTTCGCCCCGCGCCTGCTGATGGGGCCCGGTCCTATCAACGCCGATCCTCGTGTCCTGAAGGCCATGTCCTCGCAATTGCTGGGGCAGTTTGACCCGCAGTTTCGGCGCATGATGCGCGAGACCATGGTGCTGTACCGCCAGTTCTTTGAAACGCAAAATGATTGGACCTTGGTGCTAGACGGCACCGCGCGCTCGGCCATTGAAATGGTGATGCTGTCGGCCATCGAGCCAGGCGACAAAGTGCTGGTCTGCAGCTTTGGGCGTTTTGGCCAATTACTCAATGAAATCGCGCAGCGCTGCGCTGCCCAAGTGCGCGTCGTGCAAGCACCCTGGGGCACGGTGTTTGACTTGGCCCAAATTGAAGCGGCGATCAAAGATTTTTCACCCAAGCTAGTGGCCGTGTGCCAGGGCGATACCTCCACCACCATGCTGCAACCCTTGGATGGGCTGGGCGCCCTGTGCCACCGTTATGGCGCCATGCTGCAAGTCGATGCCACGGCCTCCTGCGGCGGCACGCCTTTGCCGGTGGACGCCTGGCAGATTGATGCGGTTACCGCCGGTTTGCAAAAATGCCTGGCGGGTCCTTCGGGCGCCGCACCGATTACCTTGTCTGACGAGATGGCCCGCGTCATTTACCGGCGCCGCCATATCGAAGACGGCCTGCAACCGGCAGGCTATGTACCTGGCGTCGGTCAGCGCATTGCGTCCAACTACATGGACCTGGCTATGGTGATGGACTACTGGAGCGACGCTGGCCTGAACCACCACACCGAAGCTACCACCATGCTGTATGGCTCCCGCGAATGCGCGCGCATATTTGTGCAAGAAGGCCTGCCAGCGGCCTTTGCGCGCCATGCAGCCGCCTCGCGCGCCGTGGCGGCGGGTCTGCAAGGCATGAACCTCAAGCTCTACGGCGACCAGGCCAACAAAATGCCCAATGTCACCGGCGTGTATGTGCCCGACGGCGTCAACGGCGACAAGCTACGCGCGGCTTTGCTCAATGACTTCAATATCGAAATCGGCACCAGCTTTGGCCCTTTAGCCGGCAAAGTCTGGCGCATAGGCGCTATGGGCTACAACGCGCGCCCGGACTGCGTGCTGCAAACCCTGGCCGCGCTGGAGGTGGTGCTGGCCGCCGAAGGCCACCGCTTCAGCCGGGGCGCCGGGGTGGACGCGGCCTACGCCAGCTACAAAGACGCCGGGCACTGATTGCCGCTCGGCGCCCGCGCCGCGCCGGTTTTGCCGCCTTCAGGCGGACTTTTTTCGCTTTCTGACAGAAAAGCGGCAAAGCCTTGCCGAAAACGGCAGGCACGAACATTGCATTATTAAAGCTGAGCGGCAATCGTGTCATTTCCCAGACACGAGGCCAGTCCGAGTTAGCCAACACCCCGCCACGGTCCGGGTGGAACCCAACGGAGCAGCAATATGTCAGTCACAACACCTAATTTAGCCGCAGCCCGCGCCCAGGACAACCTGATGGCCTCCCTTCGTGTCAAGCCGCAAGACGCCGCCACCAGCATGGGCCAAACCGCCCGTGGCCTGGACCAAGCCGTGCAGAACTTGTCCGTGCTGATTCGCCAAAACTGTTTGACTATGCCCTCGCTGGGCTGAAATTTGGTTTTTTGATAGCCGCGGGGGCCAGCGCGAACCCCGGGCGGCGATATTTTGCGCGCAGTAGGGCCTGTGCCGTACGCGCACTGTAGTTTGCAAAGCAAGCTTTCGCGCAATCATCCCCTCAAAATGGCCAGCAGGCCTCAAAGGCAAGGGCAAAGGCAAACCGGTTCCTGATAGCAGCCTGCGCGATACCGAAAACGTGCCGCTGAATGAAGACGTCGCCGACTACTTCAAGCGCGAGGTGCTGCCTCATGCCCCCGACGCTTGGATTGACCCAGAAAAAACCAAAGTGGGCTACGAAATCCCGTTCAACCGCCACTTCTACGTCTTCAAACCGCCGCGCCCGCTGGCCGAGATTGACGGTGAGCTGAAGAGCGTGACCGACCGGATTTTGACCATGATTAATGGGCTGACCGCATGAGGAAGGGTAAAATCGGATGATGCAAGTTACGCAGCAACTCCAAAAACGACTTGAACAAGCGGTGCGCGTTTCCATGCGCATTGAAGGCTACCGCACCAGCCCGTCGCTCCAGATGCAGACTCGCGTCAAAGTACTGATGGAACAGCAGCGTGTCCAAGTATCAGTTCCAAACAAGTGACATCTACCAGTCGGGGACTGACCTCCCTATCAACCGGTTGAACATCGGTGATGCCGAAATCCTCCAAGAAGTAGAAGCCCAGCTGTTGCAGCAGGCTTATCAAACTTTTGTCTCTGAGCTGGCGACCGGCACTCGGTTTGACGAAGCCTACTTTCAATCGCTACACCGACGCACGTTTGAATCGCTCTATTCTTGGGCGGGCCAGTACCGCACGCAAGACATGGTCAAAGGCGGATCCATGTTTTGTCGCGCCACATTTTTGCAGAGTGAAGCTCACCGCATTTTCAACGAGCTGGAAAAAGAAGATTTCTTGCGTGCGGCAGCACTCTGGCCCCTTGAAAAATTTGCCGACCGGCTGGCCTATTACCAAAGCGAGTTGATTGCTTTGCACCCGTTCTATGAACCGAATGGCCGTATCACCCGCATGTTTTTTGACTTGATTGCTATTTACGTCGGCTACGGCCCCATCGACTACGGCCAAGCACTTCGTGACGACCCGGATGTGGACAACAACTACATCCGTGCCTCCATCGACTGCGTCCAACGCGCCGACCACACGCTTCTGAGCGAACTGGTCTTGGCGGGACTCACTCCCAGTGAGGCTGCGCCATGAGATGCCCGCGCTACCCGGAATACAAGGACAGCGGCGTGGAGTGGCTGGGTGAGGTGCCGGAGCATTGGGAGGTCAAGCGGCTCAAGCGCAATCTCAAATTGTTGACCGAGAAAACCGACCGTCGCGAAAACCCTGTTGCCCTGGAAAATATCGAAGGCTGGACCGGGCGTTTTAATGCCACAGACACGGAGTTCCAGAGGGAGGGCATTGCCTTTGACGCTCAAGACCTTTTATTTGGAAAATTACTCAACCAAGTGACGTAGCTTGGACCGTCCACTCTAGAGGATTGACTACTTTTTTGGTAAAAATCAATAACTTCACCAATTACTTGGGATAAAAAATCCTCAGCGTCTAAAGCAACTTTAGTCCTCTTGCCATTCAGCTGCCTTATCTCATCGAGATCTACTACAACACCTAATTTAGCCGCAGCCCGCGCCCAGGACAACCTGATGGCTTCCCTGCGTGTCAAGCCGCAAGACGCCGCCACCAGCATGGGCCAAACCGCCCGTGGCCTGG
>JBBAPY010000024.1:0-19726 GCA_040400635.1 Rhodoferax sp. | reverse complement strand
GGCAACACCGGCCACCAGCATCACCGGTTGGGTATTGGTGGTCAGAGCCAAGGCTTCTTTGCTGCCCTCGCGGATCAAGGCGCCAATATCTTCCTGCAGAGCCTGCGAAGCCTCGTCCAGTACCGCGCGCACCACCGGGTGATCGCCCCATGCATCGAGCATGCCCACCGACTGGGAACCCTGGCCGGGGAAAATAAATGCAAACGGCTTCATCGATTCAAGCCCTGAGAAAATGGGTAAAAAAGTCGGGTGTGCAAGGGCGTAAGCGCTCCAAGATTACAGCGTCAGCAAAACGGCGCCCCAGGTAAACCCGCCGCCCACACCTTCGAGCAAAACGGTTTGGCCCGTTTGCATTCGACCGCTGCGCACGCCAACATCGAGTGCTAGAGGTATGGAGGCCGCCGACGTGTTGCCGTGCTGGTCTACCGTCACCATGACTTTTTCCATGGGCAGCTTGAGCTTTTTAGCCGTGCTTTGAATGATGCGGATATTGGCCTGGTGCGGCACCAGCCAGTCGATATCTGACTCCGTCTTGCCCGCCTTGGACAAAACGGCACGGGCCGCATCTTCGAGCACGCCTACTGCCAGTTTGAATACCGCTTGCCCCGCCATTTTGAGCAAAGGAACGCCGCTCACCAGCCCGCCTTGCACATGGCCAGGCACGCACAATATATCGACATGCCGACCGTCGGCATGCAAGTCGGTAGACAAAATGCCCGGTGTGTCCGAGGCTTCCAGTACCACGGCACCGGCGCCGTCACCAAAGAGCACGCAGGTGCCCCGGTCCTTGAAATCCAAGATACGGGAAAATATTTCCGCTCCTACGACGAGCGCGCAGCGGGCGCTACCGGTCTTTATCAGCGCATCGGCAACGGTCAGCGCATAGACAAAGCCACTGCAAACTGCCTGCACATCCAAGGCCGCGCCGCCGACAGCGCCTAGCTTGCCTTGCAAAATACACGCCGTAGAGGGGAACACCATGTCCGGCGTAGAGGTGGCAACGATGATGAGATCCACATCCTGGGCCGAGCGCCCCGCCGCTTGCAAAGCCGCCTGGCAGGCATGCAAGGCCAAATCACTGCAAAAAACACCATCGTCCGCAAAGTGGCGTGCACTGATGCCACTGCGCTCGACGATCCATTCGTCCGATGTCTCAATACCGTCCTGCGCCAAGCGCGCCACCATATCGGCATTGCTGAGCCGCCTAGGCGGAAGATAACTGCCGGTGCCCGTGATACGTGAAAAGCTGCTCATGAAAAATCCGGATCGGGAACTTAGCCCTGCGTTGGCGCGGGAGATTGCGCGTTCAGCAAAGGCGCCGCATGCGCAATGCGCGTTCGCACGCGCTCTAACAAATTGTTCTGAACCGCATCATACGCCCGGCCTAAGGCACTGGAAAACGCCAATTCATCTGCCGAACCGTGGCTTTTAAACACCAAACCGCGCAAACCCAGCAATGCCACACCGTTGTAACGCCGGTGGTCAATGCGCCGCTTGAGTGCGGACAAGACCGGCGCAGAGGCCAACGCGGCCAGTTTGGTCAACAGATTGCGGCTGTATTCTTCTTTCAGGAATCCCACAATCATGCCGGCCAGGCCCTCGCTGGTCTTCAGAGCCACATTGCCGACAAAACCATCGCAGACGACGAGGTTCACCGTACCTTTAAAAATGTCATTGCCTTCGACATTGCCGAAAAAATTCAAATCGCCGCTGGCTGCCGCCGCGCGCAGCAATTCGCCGGATTCTTTGATCGTCTCATTGCCCTTGATCACTTCCGAACCGATGTTGAGCAAGCCCACCGTGGGAGCACTGACGCTGTCGGTCACCGACACCAGCGCAGAACCCATGACTGCAAACTGCAGCAAATGCAAGGGCGTGCAATCCACATTGGCACCCAAATCCAGCACGGTAGTTGCATGGCCTTTGGCGTTGGGGATTTGACCGGCCAGCGCAGGCCGCTCAATGCCCTCCAGCGTTTTGAGTACATAGCGGGCAATTGCCATCAGCGCGCCGGTATTACCGGCCGAGACTGCCGCTTGCGCCAGTCCGTCGCGCACCTGCTCGATGGCCACGCGCATAGAAGAGTCTTTTTTCTTGCGCAGAGCAATTTCCAGCGCATCGTCCATCTCCACCACCTCGCTGGCAAACACCTTGGTGATACGCGGGTGGGAATAATCAGACAAGGCCTGAGGCAAACCCACTAAAACCAAGTGGGCGTCTGGATGCGAAGCCAGGAAGTTACGGCATGCTGGGAGGGTGACCGCGGGACCAAAATCCCCGCCCATGCAGTCAACTGCGATAGTAATCATGCAGCGTGCAGGGGAAAAAGTGGTTTCACGGAGCTAAGCGTGGACAATAAAAAAGCCCGAGGCTACAGTCGATGCAGCTTCGGGCTCGAGGCCGACCCGCCCGGGTCAGGCTTCTGATTTAGTCTTGAGGACTTTACGCCCACGATAAAAGCCGGTCGGGCTGATATGGTGGCGCAAATGGATTTCGCCGGTGGTTGGCTCCACCGCAATGCCGGGCACGACCAGCGCATTATGCGAACGGTGCATGCCGCGCTTGGAGGGAGATTTTTTGTTTTGCTGAACTGCCATGGTTGGCTCCTGGTCAAATCGGCTGCAGGCGAGGCAGCGCCGTCGGTTAATCGAATGGTGCAAAAAGCACTGTTTGCACCCAAGCCCTCCATTATAGCGTCTGGCAGCATGTGTTCGAGCGCTTAGCTTTTGGGCGTCTTGAGTTGCGCCAGCTTGGCAAAGGGGCTGGGCCGCTCGGCCTGCGTTTCAAAATCGGCGTCTGCTGCCGACAGCTTCAGATCGCCAGGACATTTTTCATGCTTGGGCGACACGGGTAAGGCCATCAGCAGTTCGTCTTCGACCAGTTCGAGCAGGTCAAACTGGGGGGAAATGACCAGCAAATCCTCCTGCGAGTCCTCGTCCTGCGCCAGGGCCGCCTCCTCGGATTCGACAAAGCGAAATTCACGGTCAAATTGAACCCGCGTGCTTACCGGCTCCAGGCAGCGCTGGCACACCAATTCGATATCGACATGCCCTTGCAACTGCAACCACGGCACCGACTTGCCCGCAGCGTCCTCACGCATACTGCCTAGCGCCTGGAAATGCACCATGCCATCGGCCAGACCCTGCACTGCTTCGTCCGCCAGGCGAGGCAATTGAGCCATGGGAGCCTGGCCTAGCAGTGGTGCAGCTTCCAGCGCCAAGGCTGCCATGGAGAGCTTGCGATAAGAGCTTGAAGTAACCATGGCCGCAGTGTAAGAGAATCAGTGAATGCAAAGCTCCGCCCCCCGTGCCCTGATTCTGGCCTCCACCTCGCGCTATCGCCAAACCCTGCTGCAGCGCCTGCAACTGCCCTTTTCCGTGCAGGCACCCGGCGTAGATGAAACGCCAATGGCCGGCGAACCCCCTGCGGCACTGGCAAGTCGCCTGGCCCTGGCCAAGGCAGCCGCTGTGGCCGACGCAGCACCCCATGCGGTGGTCATTGGCTGCGACCAAGTGGCCGACTTGCACGGCCTGGCCCTGGGTAAGCCGGGCAATTACGAAAATGCACTTAGCCAGTTGCGCGCCATGCGCGGCCAGACGGTGGTATTCCAAACTGCCATGGCGGTGCTGTGCAGGGAAAGCGGATTTTGCGAACAGGTGCTGGTGCCGGTGCGTGTGGTCTACCGCGAGGCATCGGACGCACAATTTGATTTTTACCTGCGCGCCGAGGAGCCGTATGACTGCGCCGGCAGCGTCAAAAGCGAGGGTTTGGGTATCGCATTGATGCACAGTATCGACAACGACGACCCTACGGCGCTCATTGGCCTGCCTTTGATACGCCTGAGCGCCATCCTCGGCCGTGCAGGCATACCGGTGTTAGGGTATTGATGAAACCGGCTGCCCGCCCGCTCAGTCAAAAGCGCTTGGGCACGCTGTACCTGGTCCCCACGCCTTTGGACTTTGGCTGCGAAAGCGTGGGGCCATTGAACGAGGTACTGCCCCAAGCGACCATCGTGCGCGCCGCAGCGCTGCAGCACTGGGTCTGCGAAAACGCCAAATCCGCACGCGCCTTTCTCAAACGCATAGGCGAAGTCAGCCCGCTGTGCGCCAGTATCCAGGAGCAGCAACTACAAGAACTGCCGCGCGAAGTCCATAAAAAAGGCGATACCGGCTTTGATGCGCGTAGCTTGCTCGCGCCGGCTTTGCAGGGCCTGGATATGGGTTTACTCAGCGAAGCGGGCATGCCGGCCATAGCCGACCCGGGCGCATCGGTGGTGCGCGCGGCCCATACTCTGGGCATCGAAGTGCAGCCCCTGATTGGCCCGGTATCCCTGATGCTGGCGCTGGCCGCCAGTGGCCTCAATGGGCAGAACTTTGCGTTTGTGGGCTATGTGCCCAGCGAACCGGCCTTACGCGCCCAGCGCATCAAGTCCCTGGAAGCGCTGGCCTTAAAGACGGGGCAAACCCAAATTTTTATTGAAACGCCCTACCGCAACGAGGCCTTGTTGCGCACGCTGCTGGAGGTCCTGCAAGCGGGAACGCGCCTGGCCGCTTCCATGGGTATAACTTTAGAAAAATGCTGCCACTACAGTGGCACACCCGCAGATTGGAAGCGGGAACGCTGGGCACTGAACAACCAAACGCCTGCGGTCTTTGCCATCGGCCCATAAAGGCCAGCGGCAAGCCGGATCTGGCCGGTGGACTAGCGCAAACCCGGCGCGTAGCGCAAGGTGCTGGCAATAGATGCACCCATCGAGGCGCCAAAGCGCTTGACTAAGCGCTCGGCCACGTTTTCGCGGCGGGTGTAATCGATAATTTCAGGCGCTTTGACGACTTCGCGGGCCACGTAATCCAGGTTACCCAATTGATCGGCCAGCCCCATTTTTACTGCCTGATCGCCAGTCCAGAACAGTCCACTAAAAGTATCCGGCGTCTCCTTTAACCGGTCGCCGCGACCGTCTTTTACCGCGCCGATGAACTGCTGGTGAATTTGGTTCAGCATGGACTGCGCAAATTCCTTTTGTTTTTCCGTTTGCGGGCTGAAGGGGTCTAGAAAGCCTTTGTTCTGACCCGCGGTCATCAATCGGCGCTCCACGCCCAGCTTATCCATTAAGCCGGTAAAACCAAAGCCGTCCATCAATACGCCGATACTGCCCACGACGCTGGCCTTGTCCACAAATATTTGGTCGGCGGCAACAGCAATGTAATAGGCCGCAGAAGCACAGGTCTCTTCCACCACTACATAGACCGGCTTTTTGTGCAAGGCCTTTAAACGGCGGATCTCGTCGTTGATGATGCCCGCCTGCACCGGGCTGCCACCCGGCGAATTAATCAGCAACACCACCGCTTGCGCGCCCTCGTCCTCAAACGCACTACGTAGAGACGAAATCACAGCCTCTGCACTGGCGTCGGCGCCCGAGGCAATCTCGCCCTTGATTTCCACCACCGCGGTGTGGGCATGGGTGACATCGGCGTTATGCATGCTGCCGGTACGGTCCATGCCGAGCCAGATTAGTGCGGCAAAAAACAAAAGCCAGGCCAGGCGCATGCCGTATTTCCAGCGCCGCGCGGCGCGCTGCTCGGCCAGGCTGTCTTGCATCCATTTTTCGATAAAGCTACGCTCCCAGGCCGATCCGCTGGCGGCGCCAGACTGGGTCTCATTCGCTTGCGCTGCGGCGTCCGCTTGAGCGGGAGTGGGCGATGCGGGATCGGTAAAAACGGGCTCTGTCATATTAGAAAATCTGCGGTAGTAATTGCGCAGCAGTATGCCAGCCTACCAAGCCGTCCTGCTCGGAGAGGGCAATTTTGACCAAGGCACCACGGCAGGGGCCTTGCATACAACGTCCGGTATCGGGCGCGTACAGCGCGCCATGGGTGGCGCAAATCAACCATTGGCCAGTGGTATCAAAAAAACGGTTCGCCTGAAAGTCCATTTCCATAGCCACGTGGCTGCAGCGGTTCAGGTAGGCGTGCACTTCTCCCTTGAAGCGAATGGCAAAAGCCCAGCAACTTTGCCCTTGGTACAGCACGTCAAAGGGCACCGCCAGGCCGCCGTCTTGCAGATCGGCAGAATCGCATAGCGGGATCAGCGTGGGCGTCAAGCGTGTTCCAGCATCCAGCGATGCAGGCCCCGGGCCGAATCGGCAATATACAAAGGCTGGAGCGCGGCCAGCGCGCTTGCGTCATGGGCCCCGTAGTTCACCGCCACGCTGGCGCAGCCGGCATTGGCTGCCAGCTGCAAGTCGTGGGTGGTATCGCCCACCATCAAGGTGCGCTCGGGCGACACACCCATTTCGGCCATCAGCTCATGCAGCATGCGTGGATGCGGCTTGCCCGCCGTTTCATCAGCGGTACGGCTGGCATGGAAGAGGTCTTTCAGTTCCACATGCGCCAAGGCCTGGTCCAGGCCCCAGCGGCTTTTCCCGGTGGCCACCGTCAGAAAGTACTGGCGCGCTTTCAATTCGGCCAGCATCTTCAATACACCGGGGAACAAGGTAATCTGGTCCTGTTCGCGACCGTAGTGGTGTTTATAGCGTTCACCCAGCAAGGGGTATTTCTCCTTGGGCACATCAGGCGCAGCGTGGGCCAAAGCCTGGCCCAGACCTAAACCGATCACGTACGCTGCGTCCTTGTCGCTGGGTACGCTACCACCCACATCGCGCACCGCACCCTGGATGGAGCGCACGATGATGGCCGTCGAGTCAAACAGGGTGCCATCCCAATCGAAAGCGATCAGGTCAAAGCGGCGCTTGGAAACGGAATTCATAGGGCATCAGGCTGCTTGGCAGCGGTGGAAAAGGCGTGGATGGTAGCAAGCGCAGCGGGCAGGCGGGCTTGCAAAAAAGGCAGGAGTTCAACGGCCAGCGGCGCGTGTAAGTGCACGTCCTCGCCACTGGTCGGGTGGGCAATTTGCAAGCGCCAGGCATGTAAAAACATGCGCTTAAGCGGCACCGCGCCGCGCGCCCAGGCTTTGTTGTCCTCAAAATTGCCGTATTTATCGTCCCCCGCAATTGGCAAGCCTTCGGAAGCCAGGTGCACCCGAATCTGGTGGGTGCGGCCGGTTTTGATGGTCACTGCCAACAAGCTCATAGCCTGCGCCGCCCCTGGCGCGCTGCGCGCCAGCACCTTCACCAAGGTCACCGAGGGCAGACCGTCCGGGTCGTCACGCGCAACCACTTTGACGCGGCGCTCGCCCTCGCCCGTGCCACCCGCGCCCTCCAATAAGTATTTGTGCAGCGGCTTGTCCAAGACTTTTTTATGCGCGGGCCAATCTCCTAACACCAACGCCAAGTAGGTTTTACCGGTTTGACGCTGACGGAACTGCTCCTGCAAGTTTTTCAGCGCGCTACGCTTTTTAGCGACCAGCAAAATACCGCTGGTTTCCCGGTCCAGGCGATGCACCAATTCCAAAAAGCGCGCCTGGGGCCGGGCCATGCGCAGCTGCTCGATCACGCCAAAGCTCACGCCCGAACCGCCATGTACCGCCACCCCCGCGGGTTTGTCCAGTGCCAAAAAGGCCTCGTCTTCGTGCACAACGGTAAAGCTACGGCTGGGCGCGGCTTGGGCCGCCAGTGCGGCCATGGTGGCGGCCTTGTCCTGTGCCCGCTCGGACACCCGCACCGGCGGCAGCCGCACCACATCCCCGGCCTGCACCCGGGTATCAGCGCCCGCGCGGCCCTTGTTCACCCGCACCTCGCCGCTGCGGATGATGCGGTAAATATGCGTCTTGGGCACGCCTTTGAGCTGGCGCATCAGGTAATTGTCCAGCCGCTGATCGGCCTCATCTTCGCTCACCGTCAGCCATTGCGCAGCCGGTGTGGCAGGGCTGACCGGGCCACCGGCGGGCGCTTCGGGTTTGACCCCTATAATGTGTTTCACTAGCGACTTGCTGTAAGTGGTTGATTTGGTTGGAGTTTAGTCCACACCCCCGCAGACAGCTCGGCTAGAAGGTCGATGCCGCCCTGTTGCATAGCCCGCAAACCACCGCTCAGCTGCGTGTGGTGGCCGGCACGCAGCGGGGTCAAGCCTACGAATTGAACCACTGAATCGGAATACCCCAAACCCTCAGATCCATTTTTCTGGGGGCGGAATGCAACGAGATGTTTGTGTTGATGCAACTGATAAACCTGTGCCTGCGGAGCGTTAGCGTTCCGCTCTGGGGCGCGCGTCGGCTGTTTAAAACCTTGGCCAAGTGCCAAGCGCATCCCCTCGTCACCATCCCTGCGCCTATGCTTCGACGCCTTGTGTAGTTGAAGTTCTCCGGCAATTCCTCCACAGTTCAATCCGTTCGTCCAGGCATCGTTTGCCCCATTTGGGCAGGTGATAACTATTAAAGGACCACAGCATGAAACGGATGCTAATCAACGCAACCCAGGCAGAAGAACGCCGCCTGGCGATTGTGGATGGACAAAAACTACTCGACTATGAAATCGAGATCGAGGGGCGCGAACAGCGCAAGGGCAATATTTACAAAGCGGTCGTGACCCGGGTGGAGCCCTCGCTCGAAGCCTGTTTTGTGGACTACGGCGAAGACCGCCACGGCTTTTTGCCATTCAAAGAAATTTCGCGCCAGTACTTCAAAGAAGGCGTCTCGGTCAGCCAGGCGCGCATCCAGGACGTGATCCGCGAAGGCCAAGAACTCCTGGTCCAGGTGGAAAAAGAAGAGCGCGGCAACAAAGGCGCGGCACTGACGACCTATGTCTCATTGGCCGGCCGCTACGTCGTGCTGATGCCCAACAACCCGCGCGGCGGTGGCGTGAGCCGGCGCATCGAGGGTGAGGACCGCTCGGACCTGAAAGAGGCCCTGGACCAGCTCGAATACCCCAACGGCATGAGCATCATCGCCCGCACCGCCGGCATTGGCCGCAGCGCGCCCGAGTTGCAATGGGACTTGAACTACCTGCTCAAGCTTTGGAACGCTATTGACGGGGCAGCCAAAAGCGGCAAAGGCGCTTTCCTGATTTACCAGGAATCGAGCCTGGTGATCCGCGCCATCCGCGACTATTTCAACCACGACATCGGCGACATCCTGATCGATACCGACGATGTGTATGAACAAGCCCAGCAGTTCATGGCCCACGTCATGCCCGAGCATGCGGCCCGCGTGAAGCGCTACCGGGACGATGCACCCTTGTTCAGCCGCTTCCAGATCGAGCACCAGATCGAATCGGCCTATGCACGCACGGTGCAACTGCCCAGTGGCGGCGCTATCGTGATCGACCACACCGAAGCGCTGGTCAGCGTGGACGTGAACTCGGCACGCGCCATCAAAGGCGGCGACATCGAAGAAACCGCCACCCGCACCAACTTGGAAGCTGCTGACGAAGTAGCGCGCCAAATGCGTTTGCGCGACTTGGGCGGACTGATCGTGATCGACTTTATCGACATGGAAGAAAGCCGCAACCGCCGCGAAGTGGAAAACCGCTTGCGCGACGCGCTGCGCCAGGACCGCGCCCGCGTGCAATTTGGCACCATCAGCAAATTTGGCCTGATGGAAATGAGCCGCCAGCGCCTGCGCCCGGCCCTGTCCGAAGGCGCGTCCATTCCCTGCCCGCGCTGCGGCGGTTCGGGCCATATCCGGGATACCGAATCGAGCGCGCTGCAAATTTTGCGCATCATCCAGGAAGAATCGCTCAAGGACAACACTGCTTCGGTGCTGTGCCAGGTGCCGGTGGAAGTGGCCTCCTTCCTGCTCAATGAAAAGCGCACCGAGATCGCCAAGATCGAACTCAAACAGCGCATCAACGTGCTGATGGTGCCCAACAAAACGCTGGAAACGCCTAACTACAAGCTCGAACGCTTAAAGCACGACGACCCGCGCCTGGACCACATCGAGGCAAGCTACAAAATGGCGGACACCATCGAGGACCCCACCTCGGTAACCCGCCGCTCTCAAGAGCCAACCAACAAGCAAACCCCGGTGATCAAAGGCGTATTGCCCGATGCACCTGCGCCCCAAGCCGCGCCGCGCCCCCAAGCGCCGCCCAAAGCCGCAGCACCGGCGCGCACTGCACCTATTGCGCCAGCACCTGCGGCACCTGTAGCCCAGCAAGGCTTTTTCTCTTGGGTCAAGAGTTTGTTCGCTGCCCCGGCGCCCGCCCCGGCAGACAGCAAGCCCGCCGCACCCAAAGCCGACGAGCGGCGTGAAGGCCGCCCCCCGCGCGAGGGTGGTCGCGATGGCCAAGGACGCGGCGCGCGCGGTGAAGGCCGTGGCGAGGCCCGCACCGATGGACGCAGCGAGGGCCGTGGCGAAGGACGCAACAGCCGTGGCGGACGCGGCGGACGTGGTGGCGAACGCAGCGGTGAACGCGCCGGCCAGCGTGAGCGTTTTGATGCCGAAGGAAAACCCCTGGCAGCGGGCGACAACGCCCAGGCTGTGAACCTAGACGCTAACGGCGCCGAAAGTGCGCGTCCCGCACGCGGCGGACGCGGCGGTCGCAATAGTGAACGTGGTGAACGCAGCGAACGCGCTGAGAACGGCGAACGCCAGTCTGACCGTGCGGGCGACGCAGGCTTGCCAACTGACACCCATGGCAATGACAACGCGGGGCGTGAAGCCGGTGCGCGTGAAGGCCGCGAAGGCGGACGCAGCCGTGGCGGCCGGGGTCGTCGCAATGACCGTGGCCCCCGTTTGGACGAAGCAGGTAACCCGATTGCGGCAGCGCAAGGCCAGGATGAAGCGACCGGACAGGCAAGGACTGAAGGCGGAGCACCTGAAAACGCGGACAGCCGGGACAGCAATGGCCGCCGTTCCCGTGACCGCTATGGCCGCGAGCGCGGCCCGCGTGGCGGCCGTGATGGCGACGGGGACAAGCAGGAAGAGCAAACGCCAAGCAACTTCGAGATGCGCCAGCCCGAGCGCGCAAGCGAAGACGGCGAGGCGCCGGTGCGTTCCTATTTCACGCAAGCGACGGCAGCGCCCAGCGCGGCACCAGCCCCCGAGGTGGCGCATACCGATGCAGCACTCCACACCACGGCGCAAGCGGACGCGACTGCGCACCCTAGCGCGCAGCCAGAGGCAGTCCCTCAAGCAGTAGCGCAGCGCCAGGCAACACCGCAGGCCGCAGCGCCAGCCATGAGCGCTGCAGCACCGGCAACTCCGGCCCCTGTAGCCCCGGCTGCACCGGCCATGCCAGCAGTGAGCGCCTTTGTGTTGCCGCTTGAAAACCTGCAAACCGTGGCCCAAAGCTCAGGTTTGCAATGGGTGAACTCGGACCCGCAAAAAATCGCTGCGGTACAAGCCGCTATTGCCGCAGAAGCCGCTGCGGTGCATGTGCCGCGCGAGCGTCCTGCGCCAGTGGTGTTGGACGATGCGCCGCTGGTATTGGTAGAGACCAAGCGCGACTTAGGCCAAATGCAACTGCCTATCGCCTAAAGCGCGGCAAAAGCGTGATCAGTGGCCGCTGTCGCGGCTGCTAGGGATAAAGGGCACTTCGGTGCCCTTTATTTTTTTGCGATTCCAGATTTTGCGATTCCAGACGGCGCAAGAGCCGGCAGAATGTATTGCGCGCAGCTAAGCTTTTCGCTGCTCCAGCGAAGCAAGAATGCGCTGGGCGTCGCCCTTGATTTCCGGATCGGGACTGGTAGCTATGAATTGGCGCAGCAAATGCTGGGCCTTGCCCCACAAACTCAAACGCACACACATCACAGCGCCCAGGTATTGCAAGAGTGGATCGCGCGCCTGGCTTTGCTGGACAGACTCGATGCGCGAGACCCACTTCACCTCCGGGGCCTCGTGCTGGTTTAGCAGACCGGCTTCCAGACAGCGTACCAACCGCATACGCTGCACCGGGCTTAGGGCCTTGGAGTCCTGCACCATGCGCTCCCAGACCGGTAGCAGCCATTGGCGCGATTGGGCAGCGTCCCCTCCCTTGGCCAACCAATGCTTGGCCATACCCAGGGCCACATCGGTCAAGGTGCGCTCCTCGTCGTCCAGAAAATCCCAAGCGGTCAATATCTGCCCGGTGTCCTGGCCTGCATGCAAAAGTTCAAGCGCCAGCGCCTGCGAGATGCTGGCGCCATTGCCGCTCGAGATCGCGCGGTGTTTGACCAGCAAGCGCAACGTTTCCAAAGCCACCGCGTTTTCGCCCTGCATACGGGCCACCCGAAAGCGCAATCGCAGCGCCAAGGTGCGCCGGGCGGCGCCCTGGGGCAGGCGCTCTAACCACTGCGCGGCAGCCGGTGCATCGTGGTCATCCAAGGCCCAACGCGCGGCACGCATATAAAAGCCTTCCTGCGTGGCGCTGACTTCCGGAATATGCAACAAATCAGTGGCCTGCTGGAAATGTTGATCACGCAGGCTATGGTCTTGCACGGCATGCGCGCTCTCTGCAGCTACCAAATGCAAAATGGCTTGAATACGCAGACTGCGGCCCTGCGAATCATCTTTCGCATCCTCGCGCGTGTGCATGGCAAGCGCGTACTCAGCCGCTTTACGCGCCCGCACGAAGCGACCTGCCACCAAATGCGCCAAGGCATCGACCAGCGAGCTTTGCACCCAACGCTCTTTTTGCTGCAAGCGCCAGCGCCGAGCCTGCCCGGGAATGCCGGCAAAAGTTTCTAAGGCGCTCAGCGCAAGGTGGACCACCACAAACAGCGCCAGCAAAACCAGCAGCACCAAGTTCAGCGACAAGTCCACCCGGTAAGGCGGCCAGAACAAGGTCACCGTGCCGGGGTTGCTCGCAGCAAACAATGCGCTGCCAACGGCCACGCCGAATAAAGCCAGCAGCCACAAAACAGCGCGTACCACCTCAGCGCCCCGCAGCCGCAGTAGACAGCGCAGCCAAGGTCTCGTCCACCCGCGGCACGTCCAAGGTACGCATCTTGGTTTGCACTTGCTGCAAGAGCGCTGCGGCCGTTTGCGTCTTGCGCGACTGCGGTGCAAAGTAGCGCGTCAGGTTTTCGTTGGCATTGGCCACATCGGCGCGTGCCGGTCCGATCTGGCGCGCCATCAAGCCCAAGCGCGCATTGAGAATCCGCAGCTTGAAATTTTCGCGCACAAAAAAGGATTGCTCAGGTGATAAAAGTGCGGCCTCGGGCTCGGTGATTTTGCTGACGCGTACCAGGCTTTTGACTTCTTCGCGCAGCACCGCCAACAGGCGTAACCACCAGTCGCCCACCGCTTCCTTGGGCTTGCGCGCCAGCGAGTCCGGCGGCGGCACCAGTCCCACGGCATTGGCCAGGGGCAAGTCATCGGCTAACAAGACCAGCTCGTCCAGTTGTAGCAGCAAAGCCGGCGTGTCCGACAGCGGCGTGTTTTGCACCCGCGCCATATCGCGGGCAATGGCGCGTTGCAGCGGGGCCAAGCGCGGTTGCGCAGCGCGCCCCAAGCGCACATCGGCCATCTTCAGCGCCGAGGCCAAGGGCTCGATGCTGCCGGTCAGTTGCGCTTGCTGTTGCGCCAGGCGCAGTGCAGCTTCAATATCGACCACCAGGTTTTCGTCGCGCGAGCGCGAGAGGCTTTGAATCAGTTCTTCCACCTGCGCGCGTTGCAGCGCCACTTCAGTGAGTTTGGCATCGGTGACGGCCAGCTTGGCGGCGGTCTCCATCGCCAAATCACGCGCTTGGTGGGCACTGGATTTCGCATCGGCGCTTTGGCCCACCGCATCGGCACTTTGGCGCGCCAGGTTTTCCTGCATGGCTTGTACTTTTTGCCACAAGAGCACACAGGCCACCAGCGCCACAAAGGCCATCAATGCACTGAGATACAGCCACCACACGGGCTGATCCGAAGGTGGCAATGGCGAGGGTGCAGGCGCTACCGGTTCAGGTGGAGGTGCTTCGTCGGCGGCGCGGTTCATGCCAATGATTCTATCGACGCGCATAGGGCGGCCAGACCCGGCCTGGCCAGCGCCACCTTGCCAAAACCGGCAAGGCGCGCCGCTTGCGCGATGCGCGCATGCGTGGCTACCGCTTTGGCCCCTGCCCAGGTCTGTCCCGGAAAGGCCGCCAGCAAATTGCCCAGCGCCTCGGCGCTGCTCCACACCCACACGTCCTTGCCTAGCAGCGATTGCGTCACGATGGCGCGCTGCGCCGCCGTCCACTGGGGCGGTCTGCGCGCATAGGCCACCACGTAGTCCACTTGCGCGCCGCGCGCTTGCAACTGCACAGCCAGCCAGTCGCGCCTTTGCCCCTTGGCGCTGCCAGCGGCAACTCCATCGGCCGATTCGCTGGCCTTGTCGCCCCGCACGATGAGGATGCGGGTCCCCGCCTGTATTTGGGACTCCACTTGCAACCACAAGGCTTCAGAGTCAAGGCTTTGCGCCGCAGGGGCGGGCATGTCAATACTCGTTGCCTGCACCCCTTGCGCCAGCAATGCCGTGCGGCTGCCGGGTCCGGTGACCCAAGCGCGCGGTGCCTTGGCTCCCGAGGCCCACAAACTGACGATATCGGCTGGCCGCGCCGCAAAAAAATGGCTGGCTGCATTGCTGCTGACAAACATCGTGGCGTCGTACTGGGCCAAATCCTGCCAACTTTGTGTCAGCAGTGTGCGATCGGGCACAGCCACGATCTCGATCATCGGCAAGGCCAGCGCGCTGATGCCGTGGTGCTCGATTTGCGCTACCCAGGCATCGGCTTCCTGACCGGGGCGGGTGACGATGGCGCGCAGCGCATGCGCGGCCATCAATTTGCGTTCTGGGCTACACCGGCCTGCAGCGCCTGCGCCACCTGGGTGCCCAGTGCTTCGGCCTGCGCTAAGGTGTGGACGCTTGCCTGGCCATTGACCTGCACCAGCGGCTGCACACCCTCGGGGTCACCCCAGGCGGCATGCAGTTTTAGGCTATCGCCAGAAAAAGTGGCGTGCGCTGCCAAAGGCATGGAGCAACTGCCGCCCATTAAGCGGCTGACCATGCGCTCGGCGGACACCGCTAAAAAAGTAGGCAGGTGCAGCAAGTGCGATAAGGCCTGCTCCACATCTTCTCGGCCAATGGGAATTTCAATGCCCAAAGCGCCCTGCCCTGCGGCAGGCAACATGTACGCCGGTTCAAACACCTGGGCAATGCGCGATGCCAGCCCCAAGCGCTTGAGCCCGGCGGCGGCCAGGATGATGCCGTCGTACAGACCTTCGTCCAGCTTGCGCAAACGCGTATCCAGATTGCCGCGCAAGGCCTCAATTTTTAGGTCCGGGCGTTTGGCGCGCAGCAGGGCCACGCGCCGCAAGCTAGAGGTACCGACCACTGCGCCGTGCGGCAAAGCGTCAATCGTGGGATAGGTGTTGGACACCCAGGCATCGCGCGGGTCTTCGCGCTCCATCACACAAGCCAACACAAAACCGGGCGGCAACTCCATGGGCACGTCTTTGAGCGAATGCACTGCCAAGTCGGCGCGCCCTTCTTCCAGCGCGGTTTCCAGTTCTTTGACAAACAAACCTTTGCCACCGACTTTGCTCAAAGACCGATCCAAAATTTGATCGCCCTTGGTCGTCATGCCCAAGAGGCTGACCTGGTGGCCTTGGGTTTGTAAAAGCGCTTGTACGTGCTCAGCCTGCCACATGGCTAGACGGCTCTCGCGGGTGGCAATAGTGAAATGGTGCAAAGTCGTAACCTATTGGTAAACAATGTATGGGGCAAACGCCCCCTGGGATGCTAGCATGGGAAAAAGCCAGCCTCTATCCTGGCGCTTCACCGCAGACCCATCCGCATGCCCACCAAACCCGCCACCACCAGCCAGCGCAAAGACAGCGAACGCCCACTGCTTGAAGATATCCGCCTGCTCGGGCGCATTTTGGGCGACGTGATCCGAGAGCATGACGGCGTGCAGGCCTTTGAACTGGTAGAGCAGGTGCGCCGCTTGTCGGTGGCCTTTAGGCGTGACGAGGACCATGCAGCCGACAAGGCACTGAAAAAACTGCTCAAAGGTCTGGGCGCAGCGCAGACGGTCAGCGTCATCCGCGCATTCACCTACTTCAGCCATCTGGCCAATTTGGCCGAGGACCGGCACCACATCCGGCGCCGTGCCATCCATGAGCGCGCCGGCGATGTACAGGAAGGCAGCCTGGAAGTAGCGCTGGCCCGACTGCGCGAAGGCGGCATAGGCGCCAAAGCGGTGGCGCAGAGCCTGGCGCAGAGCTTCATCTCGCCAGTGCTCACCGCACACCCGACCGAGGTGCAGCGTAAAAGTATTTTGGACGCCGAGCGCGCCATCGCCCAATTGCTGGCCGCGCGCGACGATATCAAGCGCTTGGGCACCGATGCCAGCGGGCGCACCGACGCGCTGGCCACGCGTGAGTTGGCCGCCAACGAAGCCCAGATGCGAGCCCGCGTCATGCAACTATGGCAAACCCGCCTGCTGCGTCACAGCAAGCTCAGCGTGGCCGATGAAATCGAAAACGCGTTGAGCTATTACGAAACCACTTTTCTGCGCGAAATCCCCAAGCTCTACGCCAGCATGGAGCAGATGCTAGGCCAGCGCGTGCCGCACACTTTCTTGCGCATGGGCCAATGGATCGGCGGCGACCGCGACGGCAACCCCAATGTCAGCGCGCAAACCCTGGACTACGCGCTGCGGCGCCAAAGCGAAGTGGCGCTGCGCCATTACCTGACTGAAGTGCACTACCTGGGTGGCGAGTTGCCCCTCTCGGCTATCCTGGCGCAATGCAGCCCCGAGATGCAAGCCCTGGCCGAACGCAGTCCGGACCAGAACCCGCACCGCCGTGACGAGCCCTACCGCCGTGCGCTCATAGGCATGTATGCGCGCCTGGCCGCCACTTTGCAGCAACTGACCGGCACTGAGGCCACCCGCCACGCCGTCGCTCCGCAAGACCCCTATACCCAGCCCCAAGAGTTTGTGCAGGACTTGCGCACCATTGAAGCCTCGCTGCTGGCTAAGCATGCCGGCGCCTTGAGCGCGCAGCGTCTGCACCCGCTGATCCGCGCTGCCGAAGTTTTCGGCTTTCACCTAGCCACGGTGGACTTGCGCCAAAGCTCGGACAAACACGAAGAAGTGGTGGCCGAACTGCTGCGCGTGGCGCGTGTGCACCAGAATTACAGCGCTTTGTCCGAAGCCGATAAACGCAGCCTGTTGCTAGGGCTTTTACAAGATGCGCGTTCGCTCAAGGTGCAAGGCGCCCACTACTCGGCGCACGCGCAGGACGAGCAAGCCATTTTTGCCATGGCCCGCGTCATGCGCGAGCGCTTTGGCCAAGAGGCCATACGCCACTACATCATCAGCCATACCGAAAGCGTCAGCGATTTGCTGGAAGTTTTGCTGCTGCAAAAAGAGGCGGGCCTGTTACGCGGAACTTTGGACCTGGATGCGGTGTGCGACCTGATCGTGGTGCCCTTGTTTGAAACCATCGAAGACTTGCGCAATGCCGCCCCCATCATGCGCGACTTTTACGCCCTGCCGGGCGTGGCCGCGCTGATCCAGCGCAGCGGCGGCGAGCAGGACATCATGCTGGGCTACTCGGACAGCAACAAAGACGGCGGCATCTTCACCAGCAACTGGGAGCTGTACCGCGCGGAAATCGCGCTGGTCCAAGTGTTTGACGAACTAGGTGCCAGCGGCCACCCTACGCGCCTGCGCATGTTCCACGGGCGCGGCGGTACCGTGGGGCGCGGCGGCGGCCCCAGCTACCAGGCCATCCTGGCGCAGCCCCCCGGAACCGTGCGTGGGCAAATTCGCCTGACCGAGCAAGGCGAAGTCATAGGCTCCAAATACGCCAACCCCGAAATCGGCCGGCGCAACCTGGAAACCCTGGTCGCGGCCACGCTGGAAGCCACGCTGCTGCAAGCGACCAAGCCGGCGAGCAAAACATTTTTAGCCGCCGCGCAGGAGCTCTCCGCCCACAGCATGGCGGCCTACCGCACCCTGGTTTATGAAACACCGGGCTTTGCCGACTATTTTTTCAGCGCCACACCGCTGCGCGAAATTACCGAACTGAACATCGGCTCGCGCCCTGCCTCCCGCAAATCTACGCAGGCCATTGAAGACCTACGCGCCATCCCCTGGGGCTTTAGCTGGGGGCAGTGCCGCCTGACGCTGCCAGGCTGGTATGGCTTTGGCTCAGCGGTGCATGCGTTTATTCATGGCGCAGACGGTGAGCACAGTGCGACGCAAGCCAAAGAACGGACCGCCCTGCTGCAAAAAATGCAGCGCCAATGGCCGTTTTTCCAGACTTTGCTCTCCAATATGGACATGGTGATCGCCAAAAGCGATATGGCCCTGGCCGCACGCTACAGCGAGCTGGTGGCCGATACGCGCCTGCGTCGCAAAATTTTTAGCGCCATCGAGCAGGAATGGCAACGCACGGCCAACGCCCTGAGCCTGATCACCGGCCATAAGCAACGCCTGGCCACCAACCCCAGCCTGCAACGCTCCATCCACCACCGCTTCCCCTACATCGACCCGCTACACCACCTGCAAGTCGAACTGGTGCGCCGCTACCGCGCCGGCCAAAGCGACGAGCGCGTGCAGCGCGGTATCCATATCTCTATCAACGGGATCGCGGCAGGTTTGCGCAATACCGGTTAGGTTTGCGCCAGCCAAAAGCGCAAACCTGGCGAGCGGCAGCCCCCCGATAAAATCCGCGCATGACAAACCAACTCGATAAAAAAGCCCAGGCCTGGTCGGCGCTGTTTTCTGAACCGATGAGCGAGTTGGTTAAGCGCTATACCTCTAGCGTCTTCTTTGACAAGCGGTTGTGGCAGGCCGACATCCGGGGCAGCCTGGCGCATGCCGACATGCTGGCAGCGCAGGGCATCATCAGCGCACAAGACCTGGCCGACATCCAGCGCGGCATGGCGCAAATCGGGGCCGACATCGAGGCCGGTAGCTTTGAGTGGAAGCTGGACCTGGAGGACGTGCACCTGAACATCGAAGCGCGCCTGACGCAATTGGTGGGCGATGCCGGCAAGCGCATGCACACCGGGCGCAGCCGCAATGACCAGGTGGCCACCGACGTGCGCCTGTGGTTGCGCGACGAGTTGGACTTGATAGCCGACTTGTTGGCCGCCCTGCAAAAAGCCCTGCTAGACGTCGCGGCGCAGCACACGCAAACCATCTTGCCCGGATTTACGCATTTGCAAGTAGCCCAGCCGGTGAGCTTTGCGCACCATTTGCTGGCCTATGTGGAAATGTTTTCCCGCGACGCCGAGCGCATGCGCGAAGTGCGCGCCCGCACCAACCGCCTGCCCCTGGGCAGCGCGGCGCTTGCGGGCACCAGCTACCCGCTGGACCGAGAGCGCGTGGCGCGCAGCCTGGGCATGGTGGACGCACAAGGCGTGCCCCAGCTCTGCCGTAACAGCCTGGATGCCGTCAGCGACCGCGACTTTGCGATCGAATTTACCGCCGCCGCCAGTATTTGCATGGTGCACATCAGCCGCCTGAGCGAAGAGCTGGTGCTGTGGATGAGCCAGAACTTTGGCTTTATCCGCCTGGCCGACCGCTTTACTACTGGCAGCTCCATCATGCCGCAGAAGAAAAACCCGGACGTACCCGAGCTGGCGCGCGGCAAAACCGGCCGTGTGGTGGGCCACCTGATGGGCTTGCTCACCCTGATGAAAGGCCAGCCCCTGGCCTACAACAAAGACAACCAGGAAGACAAAGAACCGCTGTTTGACACGGTGGACACGCTGACCGACACGCTACGCATCTTTGCCGAAATGATTGGCGGCCAGCCCGACCAGCAGACCGGCCAGTTGTCCGGCGGGCTGACGGTGAACCCGGATGCCATGCGCAGCGCCGCCGCACGCGGCTACGCCACCGCCACCGACCTGGCCGACTACCTG
>JBBAPY010000023.1:0-19846 GCA_040400635.1 Rhodoferax sp. | reverse complement strand
AGGCGCCCTGGTTGGGGCTGACACCTAAATCACCAGCAATCGCAGGCAGCGATACATTGGCGATAGACGAATCGAGCACATTCATAAACGTCGCTGCAGACAAGGCAATGGTGCCCCATATGCGGGCGGCGCCGCTTAGCGGTGCGTGGGCAAGGGGGGGCGCAGCAGTAGCCATGGCGCGCTTAGGACTTGCCTGCGGGCACCGTTGCCGCTTTGCCTGTACCCATATTGTTGGCAATCACGCGCTGAATCTCGGTTGTGGCTTGTCCGTCGAGCACCTCATACACATCAGTTTGCACCGCTGAAGCGGCCTGTGCGCCTTCGGCCAGCGATTTGCCATCTTGCGATTTCACATCCACGGTCACTTCCATAGACAGGCCAATGCGCAGCGGATGCGCGCTTACTTGTGCCAGGTCCAGTGCAATGCGTACCGGTACGCGCTGCACCACCTTGATCCAGTTGCCTGTAGCGTTTTGTGCTGGCAGCAGCGAAAAGGCGGCGCCGGTGCCGGCACCCAGTCCGACCACCGTACCCTGGTACTCCACCTTCTTGCCATACACGTCAGCCGTTAGCGTGGCGCTCTGGCCGATGCGGATGGTGCGCAACTGCACTTCTTTGAAGTTGGCATCGACCCAGGGCGCGCCCAGTGCCACCACCGACATCAGAGGCGTGCCCGGTGCAATGCGCTGGCCTAGTTGTACCGTGCGCTTGGCGATATAGCCATCCACCGGCGCGGGCAGGGTGGCGCGGTGCAAGGCGAGAAAGGCTTCACGTACTTTGGCGGCGGCGGCCACCACGCTGGGGTGGTTTGGCACCTGGGTGTTGTCGGTCAGCGTGCGGGCACCTTGCAATTGATCGCGTGCGGCCTGGCTGGCTGCTTTGGCCGATGCCAGTGTGTTTTGCGCTTGCACCAATTGGGCTTGCACATGCGAAATCTCTTCGGCGGACACCGCGCCTATGCCCACCAGCGACTGGCGCCGTGCCAGGTCATCGCCCAAGCGGTTGATTTCATTTTGTGCCTTGAGGATGTCGCTGTCGCGCACGGTGAGTTGCGCTTCCAGGGTGGTGTTATTGGCATAAAGACTACGCACCTGGCGCACCACCTGGGCCAGATTGGCTTCTGCTAGATCCAGCGCCATTTTGGCGTCGGCAGCGTCCAGTTTCACGAGCGGCTGACCGGCTTTGACAAAGTCGGTGTCATCGGCCAGGATGGCGGTGACCGTACCTCCGATTTGGGGTGTGATCTGAATCACATTGCCCTGCACATAGGCATTGTCAGTGGACTCTTGGTTGCGTCCCGCATACCACTCGTAAGCGCCATAGCACAGGCCGGCCAATACCACCAGGCCCACGATGGTCAAGGCCTTTTGCCGGCCGCTACCGGCAGGCGCAGCAGGCGCGCCGACTGCCGTGTTGGCAGCGGGGCCCGCGCTTGCAGCAGCGGGTGAGGCTTGCGCGGACGCAGGGGTGCCGGTTGGGGAAGGAGTGGGGGAGGGCATAGTGGCTTGGCTCATAGAAAATATCTCTAGAAAATTCAGTGTGTAGTTTTGGAGGTAGCGCTTGCGCTGCTGCTGGTGTTGGCGTTGCCGTAGCCACCGCCTAGTGCGCGCAAAAGTTGTGCTCGCACGTCCAGCCCTCGGGCTTGTAATTCAATGGCTTGGCGCTGGTGCGGCACCAGTGCGCTTTGCGCATTGATCAAAGCCGATCGCGTTACCAGGCCTGCGGCATAACGCTGTTGCGCGATTTGCAGCAAAGCCTGCGCATTGGCCTGTGCCAGTTGCTGCTCACGCTGCTGTTTGGCAATACCTTGCAGGCTGCTCAGTTGCTCGCTCACATCACGCACGGCCTCCAGGACCAGGGCGTTATAGCTTTCGATGGCGCCATCGAGTTCGGCCGATTTGCCATGCAAATTGGCGCGCAGCCTGCCGGTGTCAAACACGGGCAGGCGCAGCGCCGGGCCCAGGCCCCATTGCTCGCTACCGGCGTGGGTGATGTTGCTCCAGCCCACGCTGTTCAGACCCGCAAAAGCTGTCAGATTGATATTCGGATAGAACAAAGCTTTGGCATAGGCCATGTCGGCACTTGCTGCCTCTACGCGCCAGCGCGCCGCCACGATGTCGGGCCTACGGCCTAACAAGTCCATGGGCACGCTGTCTTGTAGCGGGCTGGCCTGCAGCATACCCAGTGCGTCGTCAGGCACTGCGAGGTCCAGACTGGGTTTGCCCGTGAGCGCGGCCAGGGCATGGCGCGCCAGTGCGATTTGCTCGGCTAAGGCCTCTATCTGCTGGCGGATTTCGGCCATGCTCGTGGTGACGCTCAGGAATTCAAAGTCGCTATCCAGGCCCGCGTCTTTGCGTGCTTTGCCAATGGCATTGGCCTGCATGCGTTGCGCAAGATATTGCTGTTGCAGTGCGCGCTGCGCCTGCAAGCGCACCATACCCAGGTAGGTGCGGGTCACTTGCGTAGACAGCAGCAAGCGTGCTTGTTGCGCATCGGCGATGGCCGCTTGCGTGGCGCCAATAGCGGCATCCAGCGCCGCCCGGTTTTTGCCAAACAAATCCCATTCATAGGATAGGTTCAACTGCATATTGGCAGTTTGGTAAATACCCCCGGCCAGTGGCGGCGGGTACATGCCGACCGCGCTAAAGCGCTGTTGTGTAGCGTCCAGGCTGGCCAGGGATTGCACCTTGTCGTTGGCCCCCTGTGCCTCAGTGACCGCCTGGGCGCGTGCAATGCGGGTCTGCGCCGCCTTCAAAGATGGATGGCTTTCCAAAGCCTGACTGACCAGTGCGTCAAGGCGCGGGTCCTGGAAGCTACGCCACCAGTTGTGGTCGAAGTTGCTTTCCTTATTTGTAGCAGTCGCGCTGGCACCGCTGGCAGGCGTGGGGCTTTCGGCGCTGGTCAGCGGTACGGCGCGCAGGCCCAGGCTTTCGGGCAGCAGGGCACGCGCCGTGGGCGCGATGCCCGAAAAATCGGCGCAGCCGCTCAGCAACACGCTGGCACAGACCAATGCCAGCCCTAGCGGACGCTGCAGGCCGGGCCAGGCTAAGGCCCAGGGCTTGGCCGCCAATGCACAGGGTGCGATGTAAGGGGTAAAGAGCGGATGTGTCATGGTCGGTTCAAGGGTGGTACTCGTTGTGGCCCGCTTGCAGGGGCCCGGACTTGGCCTGCAAGGCCTGCCCATTGCTCAGCATTTTTTGCAAAAGTGTTTTCAAGGTGGCAAATTCATCCGAGTTCATGCCGGCTAGATGCTGATTGAGCACCTCGCTGAGCACGCCGGGCAGGGTTTGGGCGGCACTTTGTCCGCTTTCAGTCAGGGTGATGTGCACGAGGCGGCGGTCGCGCTCGGAGCGGCTGCGGCTGCACAGGCCTTTGGCCTCCAGACGGTCCAGCATGCGGGTCATGGCGCCGGCATCGAGTTGGCAATCCCGCGCGAGTTCGGCACCGGTCGAGCTCTGGCCCAGATACAGTTTCATGATGGGCAACCACTGCGCGTTGGTCAGCGCGGAACCGGCTAGCTCGGTCTCGATACTGTGTGCCAGGCTTTGCAGAATGCGCCGCATCATGTAGCCCACGCTGTCCTCGGGTTGGTAGTTGTCGGCCCGGTAAAAGGCGTGGCTGACCGAGGCGGGCGATACGCTATCTGGGCTTACTGCTTCGGGCGACCTAGGGTTTTCCATGAGGGACGGATTCTAATCATTGCATAGGCAATGATTGACATGGCATGGAAATAAACCTAAGCGTGGCGCAAGGGCATTGCGTCTTTCGCGAGCGGCGACAATGGAGCTCAAGCCATAGAAAGCTCTCTTTTTGTCCACTTCTGTCAGCCCTGACGCCGCGCTCCCGAACGTCCCATCGCCTCGCCTGGCCAGCGGTTTGACCCTGGCAGTGCTGGGTGCGGTGGCCTTTAGCGGCAAGGCCATCATCGTCAAACTGGCCTACCGCCATGGTGTCGATGCCGTCACGCTCTTGATGTTGCGAATGGCCTTGGCTTTGCCGTTCTTTATCCTGATGGCTTGGTGGGCGGGGCGCGAGCGCAAGGGCATCAAGCCCGCTGCGCTGCACTGGCGCGACGGCCTGGGCATTGTCTGGTTGGGATTAACCGGCTATTACCTGGCCAGTTTCTTGGACTTTGCCGGCCTGGCCTATATCAGCGCCTCGTTTGAGCGTCTGATTCTCTACCTCAATCCCACGCTGGTCGTCTTGCTCGGGGCCCTGCTGTACCGGCGCAGGATCAGCCGGTACCAGTGGCTGGGCCTGGCCATTAGCTATGGCGGTGTCTTGCTGGTCTTTGGCCATGAAGCACATTTGTCTGGCGAGGGTGTCTGGCTGGGCTCGGCGCTGGTGTTCGCCAGTGCCATTAGCTACGCCTTGTACCTTTCGTATAGCGGCGAATTGGTGCGTCGCCTGGGCGCCTTGCGCCTGGTGGGCTGGGCCAGCGCCGTGGCCTGTATTTTGTGCATTGCGCAGTTCTTGGTCTTGCGGCCCCTTGCCGGTTTAGGGGATCTGGCGCCGCAGGTATGGACCCTGTCAGTCATCAATGCGTCGGCATGCACGGTGGTGCCCGTGGTTTTGGTGATGATGGGCATTGAACGCTTAGGCGCCGGTCTGGCAGCGCAGGTGGGTATGGTCGGCCCCATGTCCACCTTGATGATGGCTGCCGTGTTTTTGGACGAGCCCTTGACCGCCTGGGTGCTGGGCGGCACGGTGCTGGTGGTGGCCGGTGTGTTTGTTTGTACGCGCAGCCCGGTGGCGGCGCCTGCGCAATAAGCGCTTAGCATCCGGCACTGCAGACGCGGCTACCAGGCGTGTCGGGCGCCATTACATTTTTGAACTGTGGAGTAAGGCATGGACTTAGGAATAAAAGGCCGTTGGGCTTTGGTATGCGGCGCCAGCCGCGGTTTGGGTTTTGGCTGCGCGCAAGCCCTGGTGCGCGAGGGCGTGCATGTGCTCATGGTGGCGCGCAGGCCCGATGTGCTGGCCGCTGCCGCCGCACAACTGGTCGCTGAGGATGCCGCTGCCAGCGGCGCGCAGGTGCTTCATTGCGCGGCCGATATCACCACAGCGCAAGGGCGCGCTGCCGTTTTCGCCATCCGCAGCGACTTTGATATCGTGGTCACCAACGCCGGTGGCCCGCCACCTGGCACCTTTCGCGACTGGGACCGTGATGCCTGGCTGCGCGCACTGGACGCCAATATGCTTACGCCCATCGAACTGATCAAAGCGACGGTCGATGGTATGGCCGCACGTGGTTTTGGCCGCATTATCAACATCACCTCGGGTGCGGTGAAGGCGCCTATCGACATGCTGGGCTTGTCCAACGGTGCGCGCAGTGGCCTGACGGGTTTTGTCGCTGGCTTGGCGCGCTCGGGCATCGCGGCCCAGGGCGTGACGATCAACAACCTGTTACCCGGACCGTTTGACACCGACCGCTTGCAAGGCCTGTTTGCCAGCGCGGCACAAAAAACCGGTCAAAGCGTGCAGGCCCTGGCCGACACACGCCGCAAAGGCATACCGGTCCAGCGCTTTGGCACGCCAGAAGAATTCGGTGCTGCCTGCGCGTTTTTATGCAGCCCACTGGCCGGCTTTATCACCGGCCAAAACTTGTTGCTCGACGGCGGAGCTTTTGGCGGTACGTTTTAGCTGGATTTTGGTGGCCGGCGCCAAACTGGTTTGCTGGCTATTGGAAATCCGGTCGATCCGAAATGTGCCAATCTAGGCCTCGGTTTTGGCCGGTGCCGTCTTGCGCGCCGACAAGACAATGCCCGCTGCAATCAGCACAAAAGCCGCTGCGTGGAATAGCTGCGGTGACTCGCCCAAAAACAAGGTGGACAAAAGTGCAGCGAAAAGCGGAATAAGGTTCATAAAAAATCCGGCTACCGAGGGCCCGACCAGGGCCACGCCGGCACCCCAGGCGCGGTAAGAGAGCACCGCAGGCCCCACCCCGATAAATGCCAAGGCTGCGGCCAGTGGCCAGCCCGGCTCCAGACGGGCATCGGTCAGCGTCCATTCCAGCGAGGCGCAGCCCAGGGCACCGACCAGGCCAAAAACAGTTTGCGCCAGTAAAAATGCCGCCCAATCGGCGCGAATGGACGCTGATTCGGCGGTCGGGTGGGCCAGCAGCCAGCTGTAAAACGCCCATCCGATGGCGGCGATCAGCATGTACACATCACCGGCCACCAAATGAAAGCCCACCAGAATGTCCCACTGGCCGCGGCACATCACCAGCACCACGCCGGCTATAGACAAAACCGCGCCCAGCAATTGCCGCGCAGACACCGGCGTGCCGAAGAAAAAACGCCCGATGAGCAGCATCCACACCGGCGTGCTGGCGCCCACCAGCGTCACGTTCATGGCCGTGGAGGTGGTTAGCGCCAGGTACAGCATGGCGTTGTAGCTGGCGATACTCAGCGCCCCGAGCAGCGCGAAGCGCCGCCACTGGCTCCACAGCGGGCTGTCTTTGCGTAGCACCCAGCGGGCCATGGGTAAGAGCACACAAAAAGCGATCAGCCAGCGAAACAGATTGAGCGTCATGGGCGAAATCAGCTCTTGCACCATACGGCCGATCACAGCGTTACCCGCCCATAGGATGGTGGCCAGCGTGAGTAATAGCGCCGCTTTGCCGCTCATGCGCAGGGAGGAGGGTGTGTTCATGGCTGCACTGTAACCAGTCCGTGTGCTGGGCCATTTGCGCCAAGCCTGCCCAGTTTGATCGATGGCGGGATAATCGCCTGCTTTATTCAATCACCCTTCGCTGGAGCCTACCCATGTCCTCACCCTTGTCCCGTTCTATCCAAATCGACCAGCACGGCGGCCCCGAGCAAATGCATCTGGTGCAAATCGCAGTCGGTGAGCCCGGCGCCGGCGAAGTGCGTATCCGCCACCATGCGATTGGCCTTAATTACCTGGACGTGTACCAGCGCAGCGGTTTGTACCCCATGAATTTGCCGGTACAACTGGGCATGGAGGCCGCTGGCGTCATTGAAGCCGTGGGCGAGGGCGTGACCCACCTGAAAGTAGGCGACCGCGCTGCCTACGCCAGCCAGCCTCCCGGCGCCTATTGCGAGCGTCGGGTGATGCCTGCCAAGTGCGTTTGCAAATTGCGCGATGACATCAGCTTTGAAACCGGCGCTGCCATGATGCTCAAGGGCCTGACGGTGCAATACCTGCTCAAGCGCACGCAGCCGCAAGGTGGTTTGGCGGCCGGCGACTTCATTTTGTTCCATGCCGCTGCCGGCGGTGTGGGTTTAATTGCCTGCCAATGGGCCAAAGCCCTGGGCTTGCAACTTATAGGTACCGCAGGCTCGGATGATAAATGCGCTTTGGCCAAGGCCAATGGCGCGGCCTATGTCATCAACTATGCCAAGGAAGATTTTCTGGCGCGGGTAAAGGAAATTACCGGCGGCAAGGGCGTCAAAGTGGTTTATGACTCGGTCGGTAAAGACACCTGGGATAAGTCGCTCGATTGCTTGTCGCCCTTTGGCCTGATGGCCAGCTTTGGCAATGCTTCCGGCCCGGTAGCGCCTTTTTCGCCCGGAATTCTCGGGCCCAAGGGCTCGATTTACGTCACCCGCCAGACGCTTTTTAGTCATATTTCCACGCGCGAACGCACGCAGGAAATGGCCGACGATTTAATGGATGTGGTGGCTAGCGGCAAGGTCAATATCCACATCGGCCAACGCTATTCCTTGGAGGACGTGCAACAGGCGCACCGCGACCTGGAAGCGCGCAAGACTACGGGTTGCACCATCCTGACGCTGTGACTGGCGGCCCCGCCATCAGCCCCGGCCTTGCCCGGGTGCTCTGGGCGCTGATGGCTGTCACGCTGCTGGTCAACGCGGGCAGCATGCTCACGCCCATCATCAATGAGGGCGACTCGGTGCTGTACGCAGCACTGGCGCAGCATATGCTCCAAAGCGGCGACTACCTGTCACTGGTGCTAGACGGCAAAGACTGGCTGGACAAACCGCATTTCCCGTTTTGGATGGGCGCGCTGTTTTTCAAGCTGTTTGGCATCAGCGCAGGCAGCTACATCCTGCCGGGTTTTTTGTTCCACGTGCTGGGGGGCTATTTCACCTTCCGTATCGCGCGCACGCTGTATGGACGCGAAACTGCCTTGCTCGCCTTGCTGGTGTATCTGTCAACCTACCATGTGATGTACACCACCAGTGCCTTGAAGGCCGAAGCCTTCTTGAACGGCAGCGTCATGGGGGCCTGCTATTACTGTCTGCGTCTGGATGCGACGGGTAGGGCCAAGCATCTGTTGCTGGCGGCATTGTTTAGCGCCTGCGCACTGATGACCAAAGGCGTTTTTACGCTGGTCACCATCGGTAGCGGGCTATTTTTTTTGTGGGTTTATCAAGGACGCTTGACGCAATTGCTGCGCCTGCGTTGGTGGTTGATGCTTGGTCTGACCTTGCTTTTTACTGCGCCGGAGTTAGGCGCTTTGTACTGGCAGTTTGATTTGCACCCCGAGAAAACCGTGTTTGGCCGCCAGGGCGTCTCGGGCGTCCGTTTTTTCTTTTGGGACAGCCAGTTTGGTCGCTTTTTCAATTCAGGCCCTATCACGAACGATGGCGGTAATCCCTGGTACTTTGTGCATGTATTTCTATGGGCTTTTTTGCCCTGGGTCGCCTCTTTTGGCGCTGCGGTCTGGTCGGGCCTAAGGTCATTTGCGGGCTCGGTCAGCGCCCAGCGGGATGCCTTCGTGTATTTGTGCGCTAGCTTTTTCGTAAGCTTTGCGATGTTCAGCGCTACCGCATTTCAGTTGGACTATTACACCGTCATCGTGTACCCTTTTGCCGCGATCTTGTGCGGCCGGTTTTTACTGAACTGTCTGGATGCGGGGCAGGGCAAGGCGGTTTGGATAGGGCAGCTGGTATGCACCGTGCTGGCTCTGGGTTTGGGCCTGGGCGTGGCGCTGCAAGTCGGAGATGCGGGGCTGCTCACCTTTTTGCTGGCCGCTTGCGTGCTGGCGGCACTGGCCGTCTGGCGCTGGCGCCTTTGGCAAAGAGCCGGTGTGATACTGGCCTTGCCGGTGCTGTCGGTGAATATGTTGTACGCGTCCCTGGAGGGTATGACCTACATCGCCCAAACGCGCTACAGCGTTCCCTTTAATGTACTCCCGGTCCTGGCCACCAGCTCCGGCACTGCGGTACTGGTCTACGGCATGGACCCCACGGTGGCATGGGAAATCGGCCTGTACCGGGCCAGCGCCCCCAGCCTGCGTAGGGAGTCTATGGACGCAGCGAGTGAAAACCCCAGGGACTATTTTTTGCTGATCAAGAGCGATGCCTTGCCCGCATTGAGCGCATCCTTAGGCGCCTACCGTGTGGTGCATCAAGGCCAATGGGTGGACCACAAAACCGGCCTACTGCCGCGCCAAATCAATCTGGCCAAAGGCACAGAGCCTTTGGAGTCGTTCAGCGTATTGCGCGTGGGGCCGGCAAGCTAGGTGGCGGGAAGGGTCTGAGCCCGTTCTAGCGGCTGCGCCGCACACGCAGTATCTCGTCCAGTATCAGGCAAGTAGCGCCCAGGGTGATGGCGCTGTCGGCCACGTTAAAGGCGGGGAAGTGCATGGCCATCCAATGAAAGTCCAAAAAATCCACTACATAGCCATAAAGCACGCGATCAATCACATTGCCCACTGCCCCGCCGAGCACGCAGCTGATGGCAAAGCAAAACAATTTTTCACCGGCATGGCTGCGCAGCAGCCAGACCATGAACACCGCGGCCACCGAGCCCAAGCCGGTAAAAAACCAGCGCTGCCAGCCCGATGCATCGGCGAGGAATGAAAATGCCGCACCGGTGTTGTGCGCGCGCACGATATTGAAAAAATCGGTGACCATGCGGCTATCACCCAATTGCATACTGCCAATGATGAGCAGCTTGGTGAACTGGTCCACCAACACAATCAAGAGCGCGATGGCCAGCCAATGCAGCAAGCGCATGCTTGCGCGATAGCGAGCCATCAAGCCACCAGGCGGCTCTCGCCGCTGCCAAACAAATTGTTGACGCAGCGACCGCAAATCGTGGGGTGGGCGGCGTCAACGCCCGGCGCCACGCTTGGCTCTTCCACGTAGTGCCAGCAGCGTTCGCACTTGCTGGCATTGGTAGCGCGTGCCTGTACCGCCAGGGTATCGCCTGGCAACAGTGTGACGGTCGAGCTGATGAACACAAAGCGCAAGTCCGCGCCCAGGCTGTGGAGCAAGGCCAGGTCTTGCGGGTTGGCCGTGATGCTGACCGCCGCTTGCAGCGATGCGCCCACCAAACCGGCGACACGCAGTACCTCGATTTCTTTGTTCACCGCCTCACGGATTTCGCGGATACGCGCCCATTTGGCGTTCAGCGCTTCGTCGGCTGCCAGCAAAGGCGTGTAGGTCGCAAAAAAGATGGATTCGCGCTGAGCCTGTGGCGCTTTGCCTTCAGCGGCCAGGGTGGCCCAGGCCTCTTCGGCGGTGAAGCTGAGAAAAGGCGCCATCCAGCGCAGCATGGCCTGGGTAATCTGCCACAAAGCAGTTTGCGCACTGCGCCGTGCATGGGAGGCGGCAGCGGTGGTGTAGAGCCGGTCTTTGAGCACGTCCAAGTAAAACGCACCCAGGTCTTCGGAGCAGTACACCTGTAATTTGGAGACTACAGGATGGAATTCGTAGCGCCCGAAATGGCCGCCTTCAAACACCTGCCGGTCTGCATTCCAATGGCCCGCAATATCCGCCTGCAAGCGCGCTGCACGACTGATGGCGTAACGGTCCACTTCCAGCATGGACGCAAAAGGCACGGTGTCCTTGGCCGGGTCAAAGTCGCTGACGTTGGCGAGCAAAAACTTCAGCGTATTGCGCACGCGGCGGTAGGTGTCCACCACGCGCGCCAGAATTTTGTCGTCAATGTTCAGGTCGCCCGAATAGTCGGTGGAGGCCACCCACAGGCGAATGATTTCGGCGCCCAGCTTTTGCGTCACTTCCTGCGGTGCGACGGTATTGCCCAGGCTTTTGCTCATTTTGCGGCCCTGGCCGTCGGTGGCAAAACCGTGGGTCAACAGTCCCCGGTAAGGCGCGCGGTCATACAAGGCGCAACCGAGCAACAAGGAACTGTGGAACCAACCTCGGTGCTGGTCGTGGCCTTCTAGATACAAGTCGGCTTCGGGGCCGGTTTCGTGAAACGGCGGCCGATCGTAAGCGTCTTTGTGGCTGCCGCGCAGCACGTGTTCAAAGGTGGAGCCCGAGTCGAACCAAACCTCCAAAATGTCGGTGCTCTTGCTGTACTCGCCGGCCTTAGCCGTATGGCCTTTGCCTTTGGCGCTAAGCAATTGCTGTATGTCCATGATTTCTGCGCGGCTCCAGGCTTCGATGCCACCTTGCTCCACCATGCTCGCTGCGATGTCCAAAATCTCCATGGTGTCCGGGTGCAAGTCGCCGCTGTCTTTGTGCAGCAAAAATGGCACCGGAACGCCCCAGCTTCGCTGGCGCGAAATGCACCAGTCGGGCCGGTTGGCAATCATGTCGCGCAAACGGGTTTTGCCGTTTTCCGGGTAGAACTGGGTTTGCTCAATCGCATCCAGCGCCAGTTGGCGCAGCGTTTTGGACGCTTTGTCTTTGGTGAATACGCCCTCGCCTTGGTCCATGCGCACAAACCATTGCGCCGCCGCACGGTAAATCACCGGAGTTTTATGCCGCCAGCAATGCGGGTAGCTGTGCGTGATGCCCTGGGTGGCCATCAAGCGTCCGGCGTTTTGCAAGGTTTCCAAAATTTGCGGCACGGCTTTCCAGATGTGCTGGCCACCAAACAAGGGGAAATCTGCGACATAAGCGCCGTTGCCTTGCACCGGGTTCAAGATGTCGTCGTAGGCCAGACCTTGGGCGACGCAAGAGTTGAAATCTTCTACGCCGTAAGCGGGCGAGGAATGCACGATACCGGTGCCGTCATCGGCAGTGGCGTAATCGGCCAAATACACCGGAGCGGTGCGTGCGTAGCCGGGATCGACATGGGACAAGGGGTGGTGAAAGGCGATATGGTCCAGCGCTTTGCCCTCCACAGTGGCCAGCACCGTGCCTTGCAATTGCCAGCGCTCCAGGCATTTGTCCACCAGCGACTGCGCGCACAGCATCAGGCCGCGCGGGGTGTCCACCAGGGCATAGACCAGACTGGGGTTTAGGTTGAGCGCCTGGTTGGCCGGAATCGTCCACGCGGTGGTGGTCCAAATGACGGCAAAAGCTTCTTTGTCCAACTTGGGCAGCCCAAAAGCCTTGGCCAGTTTGTCCGGCTCGGCACACAAAAACGCCACATCCAGCGTGTCACTTTTTTTGTCTGCGTATTCGATTTCAAACTCGGCCAGGGACGAGCCGCAATCAAAGCACCAATAGACCGGCTTCAAACCCCGATAGACAAAACCGCGTTCGATCACGCGTTTGAAAGCACGGATCTCCCGGGCTTCGTTACTAAAGTCCATAGTGCGGTAAGGCCGCTCCCAGTCACCCAGCACGCCCAGGCGTTGAAAGTCTTCGCGCTGCTGATCAATTTGCTCAGTGGCAAAGGCCCGGCTTTTGGCCTGCATGTCGTCGCGGCTTAGCTTGCGCCCGTGCAGCTTTTCAATGGCGTTTTCAATCGGCAAGCCGTGGCAGTCCCAGCCGGGGATGTATTGCGCGTCAAACCCGGCCAATTGGCGGCTTTTCACGATCATGTCTTTAAGCACTTTGTTGAGCGCATGGCCGATGTGCAATTTGCCATTGGCGTACGGTGGGCCGTCGTGCAGCACAAACAAGGGTTGGCCCTGGCGCGCCACACGCAGGCGCTTGTACAGGCCCGCTTCGCTCCAGGTCTTGGCCCAGGCCGGTTCGCGCTTGGGCAGATCGCCGCGCATGGGAAAAGGCGTGTCGGGCAGGTTCAGGGTGCTGCGGTAGTCGAGGGCTTCAGTCATACAAGTCTCAGGTGCTGGCTTTGGGGGCCGTTATCGGGTGGGGTGGCTGCGCGGGTAGGGGCGTCAGCTTGCGCTGGGTGCGAGCGCTTGGCGCGGGGCAAGGTGCGCCGGTGTGCCCTGTCAAATTCGGGCGGCGAGCCAGGCGCGGGCATCGTCGCAGTCGCGCTGTATCCCCTGGGTCAGGGCGTCCAGACCGTCGTATTTGCGTTCGTCGTGTAGTTTGTGCAGCAGTTCCACACTCACAATTTTACCGTAGCCCCCGTCTTGGCCCAGGTTGGCAGGCCAGTCCAGGCAATGGGTTTCTAGCAGCACGCGCCCGCCGTTCACATCATCGGGATCCAGCGAAGGGCGTACGCCCAGATTGGCCACGCCGGCAATGGGTTTGTCCGTCAGACCATGCACCAGCACTACAAAGATGCCGCCGGTAGCGGGTTTCCAGCGCGGAAAGCGTAGGTTAAGCGTGCGAAAACCCAGCGTGCGCCCCAGCTTGCGGCCATGCACGATGTGGCCGGAAATCCGGTAGGGGCGGCCCAGCAGGCGCGCTGCCTGCGCCATATTTCCGTCGGCCAGGGCAGTGCGCACCGCGGAACTGGAGACCCGCAGGCCATGTACCTCGTAGCTGTTCATGCGTGCCACGTCAAAGCCATGGGCCTCGCCGGCGGCGTCCAGCATCGCGTAATCTCCTGTGCGCCGGGCGCCAAAGCGAAAATCGTCGCCCACCAGTACATAGCGGGCGCCCAAGCCTTGTACCAGCACTTGTTGCACAAAATCCTGCGGGCTTTGGCCGGCTAGGGCGGCCTTAAATGGCAATACCACGGTTTGGTCCACGCCGCATTGGGCCAGTTCCTGCAATTTGTCGCGGAAGGTGCCCACCCGGCTGGGGGCCAGCTCGGGGCGTTGCAGTTGCAGGGCGAAGTAGTCGCGCGGATGCGGCTCGAAGGTCAGCACGCAGCTGGGCACGCCGCGCTGCTGCGCCTCGCTGCGCAGGAGCGCCAGCATGGCCTGGTGGCCGCGGTGTACGCCGTCGAAATTACCAATGGTCAGTGCGCATGCCGGGGCGAGGCCCGGATGCTGGTAGCCGCGGAAAAATTGCATGGCGTTGAAATTTGATACTGGGGGCTGGCCCCGGGTGGCTAGGGGCTTGGTCGGGATGTAACCGAAACAGGGTATATTGTGACGCAGCCCCTCTCCAGCCTCAGGGCCACCAGCGGGGTCGCCCAGTGTGACGTGGTTTTACCGGTGTCTTTGCTGATCTGGAGGAATTGTTTGAAAGTACTGAAGTTGTCGGCCCAAGGGCTTCCGCAGTCCTGGATTTCCCTCGAGCAAGCGGTCATCAATTACGCATCAGGCGAGGTCCGTTGGGAGTCCGGTGGCGAGATCGCCGTCTTTCGCGGCGGCCACAATGCCGTTACCGGTCTGCAGTCCGTCATCCGCGTCAACAGCATCATCGGCACGCGCGGCGTGCCCAATATCAACCCCTTTAATCTGCGTCCTGGCCTGACCAACAGCAAACTGTTTGTGCGCGACCGCAACGTATGCGCCTATTGCGGCGGCCATTTTCACGAGTCGGACTTAACCCGCGAACACATCATCCCCTTTGCCCAAAACGGCGTGGACAACTGGATGAATGTGGTCACCGCCTGCCGCCCCTGCAACCACCGCAAAAGCCACCGCACCCCCGAGCAAGCGAATATGCCTTTGCTCTATGCGCCCTATGTGCCCAGCCTGTGGGAAGACTTCATCCTGCGCAACCGGCGTATCCTGGCTGACCAGATGGAGTTCTTGATGTCCCACGTGCCGCGCTCTTCGCGGTTGTTGATTTAGCGCCACGGCTGTATTACTTACGAAATTGGGTACAGTTAGCCCCAGGCCACCCTACAGGCGGCACAGCAGGGGGAAAGATGAATATCCACTACCGGAAAGATGTCCAAGCGCACACTGCCGGGCATATTTTTCGAATCAAGGCGATTGCCCTGGCTATCGCTGGCATTTTGGCTTTGTGGCCGGAGCCTGGGCGGGCCGCAAAGCAAGCCGACTCTGGGCTAGCGACTAAAGCCCGCAATAGCGCGCCTGAAGCTGCGCCAGGTGGCCAGGAAACTGCCGCTGCCCAAGGCGCGCCACTGGCTGAATGGGCGACACTCTGGGACAAGCGATTGGATGCGCGCGCTTATGCGATCAGTGAAAAGCTGGACGGCGTGCGCGCCGTGTGGGACGGCAAAAGCCTGCGTTTTCGCAGCGGGCGCGCGATTGCTGCACCGGCATGGTTTTTGGCTGCTTTGCCCGCGCAAGCGCTGGACGGTGAGCTCTGGATAGGCCGGGGCAGCTTTGACCGCCTGTCGGCCATAGTGCGCAAGGCCCAGCCAGTGGACGAGGAGTGGCGTGCGGTGCGCTACATGGTGTTTGACGCACCGGCCATCGGCACGACTTTCCGCCAGCGTTACCAAAGTGCGCAGGACTTGGTCGCCGCCGCGCAGACCCAGTGGCTTGTGCTAGTGGCCCAGGACAGCGTGGGCTCAGCGCAGGAGTTGCCCGAGCGCCTGCAAAGCGTGGTCGATCAAGGTGGCGAAGGCGTGGTCTTGCACCACTGGGACGCCCTGTGGCAGCCGGGCCGCAGCAACGCAGTGCGTAAGCTCAAACCCCATGCCGATGAAGAGGGGCGGGTGCTGGCGCTGATTGCCGGTAAAGGCCAGTTCGAGGGACAGATGGGCGCACTCTTGCTGGAGACGCCCGACAAAAAGCGATTTGTACTGGGTAGTGGCTTTAGCCAGGCCGAACGGCGGGCGCCCCCGCCCGTGGGCAGCTGGGTGACTTACCGCTACCGGGACCGTACGCCTCAAGGTATTCCGCGCTTTGCTAGCTTTTTGCGGGTGCGGGGGGAGGAGTAGGAACGGGGGTGACAGGCGCATCGCCGGATACGGTTTTCTCCCCGCTTTTTACTGTTAGCATAAACCTCAGGGGAGCTGTAGATTTCCATCTAAGCGATGAGGCGCAAAGACCACGGTATGCCAGTCCAGCAGTTCGCGCTCAGTGCGCCGCGCATCGCCGCCGCCTTTTTGTCCGTTGCCGTAGCTTGGTTGCTGAGCGCTTGCGACAGCGTGCAAAACAACCCCCACCCTGCGGGTTCAGAAGCAAGTAATACCTTATTTTTGCCCTTTACCGGCCGCTCGCCCAAGTACCTGGACCCGGCCAGCTCATATTCCAACGACGAATCGCCTTATACCTACCAGGTCTATGAGCCGCCGTATGGCTACCACTACCTCAAGCGTCCTTATGCGTTGACCGGGCGTGCGGCCAGCGAAGTGGCGCCGCCGCAATACCTGGACAAAGCCGGTAAACCGCTGCCTCAGACTGCTCCGGGCGAGTTGGTAGCGCAAACGGTGTACGAGGTTCACATCCGCCCCGGCATCCGATTTGCTCCGCATCCGGCCTTTGCCAAAGATGCAGAGGGGCGCTTTGTGTACCACGATCTCAAGGCTTCGGATGTGGCAGACAAGCACCAGATTACCGATTTTGCGCACACTGGAACGCGTGAGTTAACGGCCGATGACTATGTGTATGCCATCCGCCGCCTGGCCACGCCGCGTGTTGTCTCACCCTCGTTTTCCACCATGGCCGATTACATCGTCGGACTCAAGGAATATGGCGCGGCCGTGGCCGCCAAAGACAAAGCCTTGCGCAAGGGTATGGCGCCTACGGACCGAAACCTGCCTTTTCTGGATTTCCGAGAGCTAGGCTTTGAGGGCGTGAGCGCTCCAGACAAATACACCTTGCGCATTCGCCTGATGGGCAAGTACCCGCAGTTCAAATACTGGCTGGCCATGGTTTTCTTTGCGCCCGTGCCCTGGGAAGCAGAAAAGTTTTACGCCCAGCCCGGTATGGCGGCCAACAACCTTTCGCTCAACTATTGGCCGGTCGGCACTGGGCCGTACATGTTGACCGAGTTCCGGGAAAACCGGCGCCATGTGCTGCAGCGCAACCCCAATTTCCACGGCGAAGCCTATCCCTGCGAAGGCGCTCCGGGCGATAAAGAAAAAGGCTTGCTGCAGGATTGCGGCAAACCCATTCCCTTTGTGGACAAGGTGGTTTTTGATATCGAAAAAGAAGCCGTTCCCCTGCAGTCCAAATTTATCCAAGGCTTCTATGACTCGCCGGCGATTGAGCGCCTGGACATAGGCACTGGATATATTGTGGCCATGGGGGACGATAAGAAAAAAGAAGCCCTGTACAAAGAAAAAGGTATTCGCCTGCCGACCACGGTGGAAGCCAACACCTGGTACTTTGCTTTTAACTGGCTGGACCCGGTAGTGGGTAAGGGCGCGACGCCAGCGCAGGAGGAGCGCAACCGCAAGCTACGCCAGGCTTTATCTATCGCGATTGAATGGGAAGAGCATATTGCGATTTTTGAAAGAGGCCAAGGCCTTGCCGGACAAGGGCCTGTACCGCCATCGCTCTTCGGTTACCGGGAGGACGGGCCTACAGGCTTCAACCCCGTGGTCTATCGCAAGGGACCGGATGGAAAGCCAGTACGACGCAGCTTAGACGAGGCCAAGCAACTTCTGGCTGAGGCCGGCTACCCGGACGGGCGTGATGCCAAGACGGGAAAACCTTTGGTGCTCAGTTTTGACTATATGAACACCAGCAGTGGCTCTAAACCCTTGCTCGATTGGTATGCCCGGCAATTTAGCAAGCTGGGCGTGCAAATGGAGGTGCGGGCCACGGACTTCAATCGCTTTCAGGATAAGCTTAAAAATGGCTCGGTGCAAATGTTTCTTGGCGGTTGGCTGGCCGATTACCCCGACGCAGAAAACTTTTTGTTTATGCTGTACGGACCTAATTCCAAAGCCAAAACCGATGGCAATGGCGAAAACAATGCCAACTACCAAAGCCCGCAGTTCGACCAACTTTTTGACCGCATGAAAGTGCTGGACGACGGACCGCAAAAACAGCAACTGATCGACGAGATGGTGCAGATCGTGCAAAAAGACGCGGTCTGGAGCTTTGGCTACTGGCCCACCTCGGCAGCGGCCTACCACCAGTGGATTTATAACGGCAAGCCAACGCAAATTGTGCGCAACCATATTTCTTATTTGCGCTTGGATGCCGATTTGCGCGCCACCAAAATTAGGGAGTGGAACCATCCTGTCTGGTGGCCCTTGCCGCTGCTGGGCGCAGCGCTCCTTTTGGCGCTTTGGCCAGCCTGGCGTATTTGGCGCCGGCGCGAGCGCGAAACCGCCGCCCGTACCTTGGCAGTGGAGTAAGCACACATGGTCAATTACATCATCCGCCGCGTCTTGTACGGACTGCTGATTCTGATCGGCGTCAATCTTCTGACTTTCATTCTTTTTTTCGCCATCAACACACCTGACGATATGGCACGTATCAATATCGGCGGCAAGCGGGTGAGCGCTGATGCGATTGCCAAATGGAAGACCCAGCGCGGCTACGATAAGCCTTTGCTCTTCAATGACCAAGCCCAAGGCGTAGAGAAGCTAAGCAAGACACTCTTTGTGGAGCGATCGCTGCCTTTGTTTGCATTGCAATTCGGCGCCTCGGACACAGGTCGGGACATTGGCTATGAATTGCGCCAGCGCGCACTACCTTCGCTGGCGCTGGCGCTGCCCACATTTTTGCTGGGTGTTTTTGTCGTCGTAGTGGTCTCGCTCATCATGGTGTTTTTCCGCAATACCTACGTCGAATTTTGGAGCGTGGCATTTGCAGTGTTTCTGCTGTCGGTCTCCGGTTTGTTTTATATCATTGCGGGGCAGTTTTTGTTCAGCACGGTGCTCAAGCTGGTGCCCGCCTCCGGCTTTGCGGGGGGCATGGACATGGTGGCGTTTTTGCTGCTGCCCGTAGTCATCGGCATTGTCTCGCGCATGGGTGGCGAAGCTTTGTTTTACCGAACCATGTTTTTAGAGGAAATCGGCAAAGACTATGTGCGTACTGCGCGCTCCAAAGGCTTGTCCGAAAGCGTTGTTTTGTTTCGCCATGTACTGGGCAATGCCTTGCTGCCCATTCTGACCAGCACAGTCGCCGTGCTGCCGCTCTTGTTTATGGGCGCCCTGATCATGGAGTCCTTTTTCGGTATCCCTGGCCTTGGCAGTTTCACCATCGACGCAATCAACGGTCAGGATTTCGCCGTAGTGCGCGCCATGGTGTTTTTGGGCTCGGCCTTGTATATCTTGGGCCTGGTGTTGACCGATATTTCCTACACGCTGGCCGATCCACGTGTTCGCCTTGCTTAAGGACGTCTGCGCTATGCCCAAATTCGTCCTGCTAGCTACTGATGTGGCCCTGTACTTTCAGTTGCTGGTGCTGCTGTTCTATGCGCGCCATGCGCTGCGCTCGCCGCTGCTGCGCCAGTCCTGGCGTTATGTGCAGCGCGATGGTGCGGCCATGTCCGCAGCGGTGGTGCTGGTAGTGTTTTTGCTTGTTGCTTTGCTCGATTCGGTGCATTTTCGTCCGCGCCTGCCGCCGTCCCCGGATGCGGCATCCGGCGCCGAAATCGCCTATTCCACGCGCACCTTGTCGGTGCTGGATGTGTTGCTCAGCGGCCCGCGCGAATCGCGTGAAAAAACCTATTCGGTACCCTTGGCAACCCACCAGTTTTCCAAAGAGTCTATACAACGCGATGGCGCTACGGTGCGCGACTTCCCGCGCCTCCAGTACGGCGGCAGGCACCTCGACCAGCCGCAGGACCAATGGGGCGGCGATGTCATGCGTCGCTCGGTCAATGGCCTGGGCAGTGGCCTGCTGGTCGCCGTGCTGTGTGCCGGCTTGCTGGTACGCAGGCAGTCACAGCGCACTGCCCAAGGTTTCATGGCATCGGCCTGCGACCTGTGGCAGGGCCGCTCCGTGCTGCCTTGGCGTGCCATGGGCGGGACCCTGACTTTGCTGCTTCTGCTTGGTGCCTGGGTGGCCGCATTGTGGCCTTAC
>JBBAPY010000022.1:0-19997 GCA_040400635.1 Rhodoferax sp. | reverse complement strand
ATAATAATCATGTCCACCGACTCAAACCTGCAACTGAGTTCGGGACATCGCCCAACTTGGCCGCCTTCGCCAATGATTACTCGAACCTGCAGGAGCAGCGCCAGGCGGTAGTTGGCTCAACCACGGTGTCCGTTATCTTTAACGCTGCCAAAGCAAAGTCCAGTGGCTTGGAAGCTGAAGTTGAATGGCGTCAGAGCCCTAACCTAACGATGGGTGGGACCTTATCGCTTCTGGATGCCAAATACACAAGTTTCCCCGACGTAGCGCTGCCTTTTGGCACCAGTATCTTAGTGGCGGATCCAACGTCGACGGCTGCGCAGACCGATGCGAATGGCATCGTCATCGCGCCAGCAGGGCAAAAGCGCGTATTTGCTCCAGGCTATCAATGCAGCGTTGTACCTGGAACCGGCGGTGCGGGGCAACCAGCCGCGGCCTTCGGTTGCGACCTCTCGGGCAAGCGATTGCCTTATGCGGCCGATTATCAAGGCTCCGTATTCGCCCGCTACGACATCCACCTTCCCGGCGGCAGCACCTTGACGCCCATACTGGTGAGCACTTTCTCCAGCGGCTACTACGGTCAGCCAACTAACGCAGAGATCGAGAAGCAAGGCGCTTATGTGAAGACGGACGTCAAGCTGAACTGGCGCATGAATGACAATTTTGCGCTGCAGGCTTACGTCGACAATATTTCCGACGTCAAAACTATCAACCGCTTCGTTTGGGGTGGTGGCGGAGCACTACAGGCTAGCGGAGCTGCACCTCGTACATTTGGATTGATGGTGACGTACGATAAGTTCTGAAGTGGGGTTTAAGCCGAGGTGAGAATGCATCCATCTCGGCCCTTTAATGCTCTTTTGACGCTATAAATTTTGGCCCATGCTGGCTAAGCAGAAGCGCATAAGCTCAGCGCTTCGGGCGAATTTCTGCTGCTAAGACCGTGCATCGCTCGCTGTGATGGGCCATGCCTACCTGTCTCATTGCCAGCGCTGTGGCGCTGTGTTGGCTCAGTAGTTCAGCGCGGCTCGTCCGCCCTGGACCGCCTCCCTGAGTGCCTTATTGATCAAGCCGGTTGTCACGGTGGCAAAGTAGCGCGCACCCCAGCCGGCATAACGCACTTCGTCCTCATGGGTCAATGCCAGCACACCGGGGCACTTGCCTGCCTGCGCTACCGCCTTGAGCGTGTGCTCAATCGCGGCCTGCACCGCTGGCTCGTGGAATCGGTTCTCATGGCCCATGCTATGGGCCAGATCGTTGGGGCCAACGAAGACCGCATCCACCCCGGGCACGGCGGCGATGGCGGAAGCATTTGCCACGCCTTCAGGTGTTTCTACCATCACCACCAGCGCGACGCCCTCGTTGCTGCGCCGGGTGTGCTCTGGTCCACCAAAGGCGCCGTAGCCGGCGGCGCGGGTTGAAAACGCACTGCCGCGCTGGCCGCTGATCCCGTCTGCGCCGGGAGGCAATGGGTACTTGACGCGCTGCACCAGCGCGGCCGCATGGGCGGCCGTATTGACCATCGGGATCTGCAGGCCACCGGCGCCGATGTCCAGCGTACGGGCAATGTCATGCTCCAGGCAGCGCACCAGCGCCGGCAGGCCGCTGGCACGGGCAGCCCGCAACATGTGCTCGGTGCTTTCAAATCCGGCGCTGCCGTGCTCGTTGTCGATGATGACGAAATCAAAGCCGGCAAAGGCACACATCTCCACCAGCGCGGGTGAGGAAATGCCGTTAAAGATGCCCCGCAGGTGCCGGCCGCTGCGAAGCATGTCTGGCAGGCGGGTGTCAAGCGGCATGTGGACGGCGCTCACGCTCGGCCCCAAAGTTCATCGCTAGCCAGTTGGGCGCCTTCTGCCATGCTGGCCAGTTTGGCAAAACAGATCGGGGGGTGGATTGCGCCAAAGCCGGCGAAGGTGCCAAAACCACAGTCGGTCGCAGCCATCACGCGCTCGCGGCCCACGATGTTGGCATAGGTCAGCAGGCGCTGCGCCACCAGGCGCGGATGCTCAATAAAGTTGTTGACCGAGTCCAGCACACCGGGTGCCAGCACCTTGTGGTCGGCAATCTTGCCCTCCCTCCCGGCCTTGGCCCAAACCTCCCACTCGTGCGCGTGGCGCGGGTTGGCGCCCTCGAAAAGCACCGTAGCCGGCTTGGCCTGCAGCACCACATCCAGGATCTTCTCCAGCCCGATGTCAAAGTGGTGCGGTCCCTCATAGTTACCCCAGCACACATGCATGCGTATACGCTGGGGAGGGATGTTTCGCAACGCATGGTTAAGCGCCTCCACCTGCAGGTGGGCGTTGCGTAGGAACTCGGCGTCGTCCACATCGCGGAACTTGATATGTCGGCCCATGGCCAAATCGGGGGCATCGATCTGCAGGTCCAGCCCAGCGGCGACGATGGCCTCGTATTCGGTGGCCATGGCCTCGGCCAGGGCCTGCAGATACTGCTCGGTGCTGGGGTAATAGCGGTTGGGCTGAAACACCGCAATCACGCCGGGCGAGGCACTGTTCATGAAGGCCCGCACGGGCGGTGTAGCCGCGCTCCCGGCGGCGGCCACCGCCGCCTGCAAGTTGGCAATGTCCTTGTGCAAGCCACTCAGGTCTTTGACCGCGATCGGGCCGGTGCAGATAGGGCGCTGGTATTTGGGTGTGGCCCCGAGCTTGGCCAGGCGTTCTTTGAAATCGGGAAAGTCGTCGAGGTCGCGGGGCGTGGCGCGCGGCATTTCGCCCAGCTCAAAGCCAGTCAGCCGATGCCGGATATAGGTGGCGTAAGAGATCTTGCTCATTTCGCCGTCACTGACCACATCGACACGGGACGCTGTTTGTCGCTCCACCACATCGGCCACCTCGGCCGCCATGACCGTGTCGAACTCGATCTCGTTGTAGTTGAGGCCGCTGTCTTGGGCAAACAACTGGGTCACGACATGCTCGGGCCGAGGCAGGCTGCCGACGTGGGTGGTGAGGATGCGTTGTGGTGCAGAGTTCATCGCTGTGACCTATCTGTGAAACGTTTGAGGGCGAGGTAACCGTTGGTGTCGATGGTGTAACCGGCCGCGGCCGCAGCGCTAACCACCGCCGGCGCCCAATCGACAGTCTTGCGGCCGTCGCCGGGCGTCATCAGTAAAAGCAAGGCCTCGGTCTCGCCCACGTTGCGGTATCGGCGCCAGACCAGGGGCGGCATGGCAAAACTGTCCCAGCCCTCAGCGTCACCGTTGGCTATGCTAGTGACAGCACCACTTTCAATATCCAGGGAGCCTGGAGCCTGATCTGTCACCTCAATAGCCACCGCGCCCCGGTGTACGGTGAGCACCTGCTGGCAAGCCAGTCGGTGCAGAGAGACTTGTCCGCCCACCGGAATCTTGAGCCATTCGATGGAGAAGCCGTGCGCATTGCCGATGGGTGCCAGATGGTCACGGTCTTCGCTCAGGCCCAAGCCAATCACCGGGGCCAGCTGGGCGGCACATCCGGGCAGCGAGGCGTCCAGCAGCGCCCGACCCGACCACTGGAGATCGGCGTGGCGCACCACGCGCTGGCCCATCTGCTCTGGCGTCCAGCGGCGCAGTTGAGAGATCTCCTGCGGCGTCATCGGTTGCAGCCGGCGCATAGTCTGCTCGTCCCAGGTCTGGCCGAGCTGCTCATCGATGATCCGGTAGTCTTCTGTAAGGTGTACGCCCTGCTCCCGGGCTGCCTGCAGGGTTTGCGGGCCCCAGAGGATGCCGCCGGTGTCGTCCTGCCCCAACGCGGTGAACATGAAGCCCTCGTTGTCGCCCACGTTCTGAAAGCCGCGGTAGATCCAGGTCGGCACACTGGCGATATCGCCCGGGCCTATCTCGGCTTTGAGTGGCTCGGGGTTGAAGTCCCAGTGCAGGTCCCATTTACCTTTGGTGCAGATGAAGACTTCGGCCGTGAAGTGCATATGCGGCGGGTTGATCTTGCCCGGTGGCATAGCCACGCCACCCACTTGGAAGCCATGCTTTTCGCGCAGGCTTACCGGCTGGTTCGGGTTTTGCGACACGCCCGGCCCAATTAAGGCGTAGTTCTTCTTTGGCGCACAACCTGGGATGCGGTAGTCGATGAAGGCCTCCGTGCTGTAGCGCAGGCTGCTAAAGGGAATGAAACGTTCGCGGATTTGTGCTTCGGTCAACATGAGACTGCCTTGATGGTCTTGGGAACTGGAAAGTGGGTATTGGAACTGATTGGCGAGGTCATGGCTCAAGTCTCACCCGATGGACTGAGCTTGGCTCAGCATCCAGCACCTGAGCGCTGCGCTCAAATGCTTGGGTGCCTCCAAGGGTACAAAGTGCCCGACGCGCGGCAACTCCAGCCAGCGGGCCCCGGGCTGGGCCTGCAGCATCTCGCGCTGCCAAGCCGGTGGGCACAACCGGTCCTGCGCACCACTGACAAGCAACAGTGCACCGGAAAAACTGCTTAATGTGCCCAAACTGTCGGGCCGGCTGGCAGCCCAATCGAACTCAGCCCGTGTGTCCTGGCGCGACGTGCGCACGGCCATGTCGCGCACCAGGGGGCCATGGCAACGCAGCTGCTCAGGATGGTGAAAGTAGGCCGGCTTGGCACTCCGAGCCACAGCCGCTGGACCCTGACGCTGCCAGGCTCGCCACTGGGCAGCGCTGCGACGGCGGGTGCGTGCACTTGCGGGCCGTGCGTTGCTGGCAATCAGCGCCAGGCGCTGTACCCGCAGCGGAGCCCGGCGCAGCAGCTCCAGCGCCCACAGGCCACCCAAGGAAAATCCGGCCAGCGAAAAGCGCTCGGGCAGTTGGTCCAACAAGCGGTCAAGCCAGACCCCGGTTCGGTCCAAACCCTGGTAATCGAGCGCACGGACATCGGCCACATCCCGAAGGGCACGCCGTTGGTGTTGGAATATTCGGGCATCGCACAGGGTGCCCGGCAGCATCACCAAAGTGGGTCGAGACCTCATTGGGCAATACCCCGGCGGGCCTTGTTGAACTCACGCATGCGCGCCAGCACGTCGACGCCGATCTGCCGGTAAACATGCAGCAGATCTACTAGTACCCAGTTCTCGCGAATCAAGCCGTTTTCGCAGCGCCAGAAATCCAGGCTGCGCATGGTGATTTGCTGACCAGCCGGAGCGATGCCCAGCCAGCCGTCGCCGCTGATGGTGGCTTGCATATTGGGCCAGCCGCTTACCGCCACAAAGTCGCCGTCCGCAAAAAATTCGCCCTCTGCGCCCGCGCCTCTGCGGTTGGGCATGCCATTGAGAAACGGAATCTGGTGCCAATTACGAAATGCGGCGAGGCCACGCGCCGTCCCAATGCCTGAGGGCCCGTACCAGTTCATCTTCGGGTGCCAATAACGATCGAGCTGCATAGCAGCCGTGCCGCCACTGGCATAACGCGACAGGCCCGCAAGCATGTCCAGCACCAATTGCAGGCTGTCCCGCGATCGCACCACATCGCGCACGCCAGTCTGCAGCCCGTCCTGGGTGGCCGGTCCCGGCACCTGCCATTCGCGCCCCAGTCCGGGCGCCATCGGCCAGGCACCCGCTTGTGACATCAGCTCGGGAATATCCCACAGGGCCTGCATCTCCACTACCTGACCGTCAACCATGCGGTAGAACTCATGAAAGCGCATCGCCACCTGGTGGCCCGTGGGAGGAATGTCTAACCAAGGCATCACAAAAGTTCCGGTGTAGTAGCCGCAACAGCCAACCCAGTTATGCCCCTGTGGGCTCGGGCCAGCCATGACGATGGTGTCACGCCGCTCCAGGTCAGGCAAGGCCAGATGCAAGGGCATGTAGGCCTCTTGGTACAGGCCCTCGGGCCCGTGTAGGTCTTCAAAGGGCGTGGCCAGGTGCACCAGCGCATCGGGGCGGAATAACTGCTGGAGCGCCGTCTGCAGCGCTTCGGGCTGGTAATCGTATTGGGCCGCACGCAGCGGTGTGAGTGCAGCTTTGTTCAGTGCATGCACATCGGCGCCCGTCATGGTGCGCCTTTCTGCCGCTCTGCTGCCTGGGCACGGGCCCTCGCCAACAGGTCCACCCCGAACTGGCGAAACAGGTGCACCATGTCCACAAACACCCAGTTCTCGGTGTAGACCTCGCCCTCACGCTTCCACCAGTCCATGCCATTGACGGCAATGCGCTGACCTGTGGGCGGGCAATCCAGATAGGGTCCGCTATGGGTGGCGGTGACGCCTGCCCAGCCGGGGGCGCCGCTGTAAGGGCCCTCGGCAATGAGCGCATCCAGGTCTTGTACCGAGCGGTCAGGGAAGGCTATTAGCCAGGGCTGCTGGTGCAGGGTCTCGAAAGCGGCGAAGTCCAGACAGGCGCCAATACCCCCGGGGCCGAACCAGTGCACCCGCGGGTGGAACCAGTCGGCCATGCCCATGCTGCGCAGTTCACTCTGGTCGTACCGGTTCAGGCCCTGGTAAAGGAAGCGCCAGATGTGGTCCAGGCTGAGGCGGGTGTGCGTCTGGTCCTGCGCCTGCAACATCAGGCCGTCTCCAGCGCGCGGCGCTGGCCAAATGCCATCCACGCCGCGCGCAGTCGGTAACACCGCGATGCCAATTTGCTGCAGTAGATCAACCAGATCGATCAGGAAATAAATTTCGACCACCTGACCCTGCTCGATGCGGCAGAACTCACCCCAGCGCAAGCTCACCCGCTGGCCGGTAGCCCGGATGCCTAGATAGTCCGCCTGAAAGCTCCCATTCATCAAGCCCATGCCGCTGACCCAGTGTCGGCCGTCAAGGCTGGCATTGCCGTCACGCCGGCCGTGCGATGCGCCGCCCATGAGCAGGTGCGTCTGGCGTTGTAAGTCCGAAAAAGCGGCGCGCAGCGGGCGCCAGAAGCCATCCAGAAAAGCGTCAACACCGTGCAGCCGATTGACAGGGTCATGCCCGTGAAAGGTCAGCGCAGGGTGGAGCAGCTGGCGGGTTGCGGCCTCGGCCGCGATTGGGTCCGGCCCGTCCAGCGCCAACCACCAGTCCCACACCGCCCGCTTGGCAGCGTTGTTGGCGCCAGGGGTGGCCGGGAGTGTGGTGGCAGTCATCAAGACGTTCCTTCGCAATGGGTCGGTACAGCGCGTGCTCAGCCCTTGACCGCACCCTGGGTCAGGCCCGAGACGATTTGTCGCTGGAAAAACAGCACCAAAATGATCAGCGGTATGGTGATACTGACCGCGCCGGCAACGCCCTGCATCAAGAACGCTTCGCTGCCGGCCGAGATGGCGTTGGCAATCGCCGCCGGCATGGTCATACGCTCTGCGTTGACCAGCGAGGAGCTAAGCAGAAAGTCGTTGTAGGCCAGCAAAAAGCTAAACAGGCCGGTGGTGACTACGCCGGGCCACATCACTGGGATGATGACGCGCCGAAAGGCCTGGAAGCGACTGCAGCCATCCACCAGCGCCGCCTCATCCAACTCCTGCGGGATGTTCACAAAAAAGGAGCGCAGCATCCAGATCGTGAAGGGCTGGTTGATCGCCACTAGCACCAGAATCAACGTGAAAAACTCGTTGCGAATACCCAGGGCATCGAACATGACATAAAACGACGGTAACAGCGTTGAATGCGGTAGCGAGCGGAATACTAGCGCCGCGAGTAACAGCCAAAATCCTACGGCACCCCGGTAGCGGGATAGCGCATAACCAGCCAGACAGCCCACCGTGAGTGACACGCTGACCGTGCTGAAGGTGACGATGGCCGTGTTGAGAAAATTGCGGTAGAAAGCCTTGTCGATCCACAGGCGGCTGTAGTTCTCAAAGGTCACCGGAGCGAGCCACTTGATCGGCACCGAAAACGCATCTACGTACTGGCGCAGCGAGATGATGGCCGTCCAGACGAAGGGCAAGCAGGCCAGCAGCAGCCAGCCCAATAGAACAAGGTGCAGCAACAGGCTCCACAGGCGGGAAGGTCTTTTCATGGTGTCACCCTCCGCGCCTTTGTTCTTTCCAGGTACGCATCAGCAGGGGCACCAGCAGCACAGCAATGCCGGCGGTGGTCAGCACGGCGGCGGCACTGGCTTTGTAGGGGTTATTTTCCTGAAGCAAGATGTAGTAAGTGAGGTACTGCACGCTCGTGGTAAACGCGCCCTGCGTCAGCACCACCACCGGCTCAAACACCCGGTAAGCATCCATCAGGTGAATAAGAGTGACGAATACAAACAGCGGCGCCAAGTGCGGCAGGGTCACGTAATGCAGGCGCTGCCAGGCATTGGCGCCATCGATGCGGGCAGCCTCTAGGCTGTCCTGCGGTACCGACTGCAAACCTGCATAAAAGACAATAAAGGCAAAGGGCACCACGTGCCAGATGCCGTACAGAATGATGAGCAGCCGGGCCGACCAAGCCTGTGCCATCCAAAACAGCGAAATACCGAACTGTGACAAAAAATACGGCATGAGGCCGTTGTCGCGGAACAGCCACTTAATTGCCAACGCACCCACCACCGGTGTGATGATGAAAGGCAAGAGAGAGGCGCTGATGTACATCGGCCGCCAGCGCTGCCCCACTTGGTTCACGCCCAATGCCAGCGCAAAGCCCAAGATCAGCACAAAGGGCGTAGTGGCAAAGGTATAGAGCAAGGTAAAGCGCAGCGCGCCAATGAATTCAGTGGAACGCTGCGGCGAAGCGGCCGCAGCGGAACCACCGGCATCGGGCGGCGCACTGCTGTCGGCTTGGAAGGCGTCGTCGGCATCCAAGCCAAGCACCTTGCGGAAGTACTCCAGGCCGACAAAACGGCACGCGGTCAGGGCCTGGCCGTCAGGGCCGAGCACGGCGCGTTGCGTCACCACCTCCTTCGTGCCAAACGGGCTGCTTTCGGTCACTGTGACCACCTCCATTTGCAGCGCGCAGCTGCGCACCGAAAGGTAAAAGGTAACCGCCAGCGGCAGCGCCAACAGCAGCAGCATCAGCGCTACCGACGGCCCGACGAATCGAAGAAAGGTGGAGAAACGCACGCGACAAGTCTTACTTCAGGAAGCCTTTTTCAGCGGCAGCCTTGGCGTAAGCCGCGGCGGCAGCATCAAGAGCGGCTTTTGGGGTCATTGCACCGGTCATTACATCCGGGATGATCTTGCCAATCTCGCCATGGGCCAAACCAAAGTAGGGCTCCGAGGGCCACTGCGGTGCACCGGCCTTGGCGGAAGCTGCCACGCCATTGGCAAAGCGTGTGGGTTTGTAGCTGGAACGCACCCAAATGGTCAGGTCATTTCCCTTGGCCGTAGTTTCCTCGTCCAGCGCTTCCATCAGCACCTGGAATACGGTGTCGCGGTCACCAGCGAGGTTTTTGGGCATCACCACACCGTCCCACCAAAGGTGGGTGGCCGACTTGCCGCCAGCCATCACGGCAGGCGCTGCCGTGAACTCCATCTTGCCAACAATCTTGGAGGCGGCTGGGTCGTCCATGCGTGCCGCACGGCTGGCCCATAGGACGCCCATGGCTGCCTTACCCTGCTGGTACTGGTTCATCACGTCGTCCGAGCCTGAGGCCAGGTAGTTGGGCGTCATGTAGGTCGTCATTGCTTTCATCGTCTCCAGGGCTTTGACCCCAGCGTCGCTGTTAAAGGCCGGCGCGGCCGAGCCCGGCTTGAAGAAGTGGCCACCAAAGCCAGCAAAAATGTTGGTAAATTCGGTAGCGCTGTCCCAGCCCTTGGCAAAGGTCTGGGCAATCGGGAACTCAATCCCTGGCTCCTTCTCTTTGAGGATCTTGGCAGCCGCCATCATGTCGGCATAGGTGGCGGGCACCTTGATGCCATGCTTGTCAAACAGGTCTTTGCGGTAGAACAGGTTTTGGGCGTTTTGCATGAAGGCAATCGCCACCACCTCGCCATTGACCTTGACCAACATGTTGTCTTCAATCTTGTACTTGGCCTTGTACTTGGTGACCAAGTCGGTCATGGATTGCAACTGGCCGGCACTTTGCAGCTTGGTGAAGGTTTCCATCGAGACCACGGCGGCGTCAAACGCCGATTTGCCGCTGGAGCCGAAGGCCTGCAGGGTTTCGGTTTCGTTTTGCGGCGAAGGCACCAGCTTGTATTGCACCTTGAGTCCGCCGCGCGTGCAGGACTCCATCTCCTTGGCAATGTGATCCAAAGCCGGGAATGTGTTGCCAATGATGTTGATCTGCCCAGGCTTTGCATTCAACAGGTTGTCGCAGCGGGCATGCGAGAGTCCGGGCAAAATAGCCAGCAGAACCGCTGTTGCCAGCAGGGAACGGCGCAGGATGCGATGGGTCATGACATTCTCCAAAAAAGAGCCGGGGGTTAATTAGCTTGTAGAGGCAGCCGGTTCTGCGTCTGGCCATCAAAAATGTGACACTGTTCAGCTCGGACTGCAAAGCCCGCTGGCTCGCCAATGCGGGCACGGTAGTCCTTGCTAGCACGCGCGGTGACCACCTGTTCACCGATGCGCACCATCACCAGGGTGGAGTCGCCGGTCAACTCGAAGCTGAACACTTCGGCACGAATTTGGGCCTGCTCAGGTGCAGTCACCGTTATGTCCTCGGCACGAACGCCAAGCACCACGTCCGGCCGGCTCAGCAGACCAAAACCTGGCACCGATACACCAGGTGCCTGGAACACACCGTCGTGCAGCGCACCAGCGATCAGGTTCATCGAGGGCGAGCCAATAAAGCCGGCCACAAACAGGTTGGCCGGCTCGTTGTAGATTACCTCCGGCGTGCCAATCTGCTGGATCTCGGCCCGACTCATTACCACCACCCGATCGGCCAAGGTCATGGCCTCGATCTGGTCGTGCGTGACGTAAATGGTCGTCACACCCAGCGTGTGGTGAAGGTGCTTGATGTGCGAGCGCATGGTGACACGCAGCTTGGCATCGAGGTTGGATAGGGGCTCGTCCATCAGGAACACTTTGGGCTGGCGCACAATGGCGCGCGCCAGTGCTACGCGTTGGCGCTGGCCACCGGACAACTCTTTAGGCCGACGGTCAAGGTAGTCGGTCAGCTCAACCTGCGCCGCGGCCTTGAGCACCGCCGGCTTGATCAGCGCGGCAGGCGTGCCGCGAATGCGTAGCGGGAAGCTGATGTTTTCAAACACCGTCATATTGGGGTACAGACCGTAGCTTTGGAACACCATCGCAACGTCACGGTCTTTAGGCTCCAGGCCGTTGACGCAGTGCTCGCCAATCCAGACCTCGCCGGTGCTGGGGTCTTCCAGTCCGGCCACCATACGCATGGTGGTGGTTTTGCCGCAGCCGCTGGGGCCGAGCAGCACTAAAAATTCACCGTCGGCAATGTCGAGCGACATTTGCTTCACCCCCACGGCGCTGCCCCAGGTTTTGGAAATATTTTTCAGCAGCACGCGCGCCATATCAAAGCCTCAGGCTTGCGGCGCCAAGACTTGCATCCAGAGCGCCACGTCATCGATTAAAACCCACTCGCGCAGGACCCGTCCCTTTACAAACTCAGCGTGCACAATGCCCATCACCTCGACATCGCGACCGCTCTCTTTTCCATAGCGAAGAAGTGAGCTATCACGCGGACTGTGGACTGTTTTGGCTCTAAAGCGCAGGCTCAGCCGGTCACTTCGGTCACTCTGGGCATAGTCCTGTTGCCAGGCCAAATGCTCCACCGTAAACTGCTGCAGCCGCAAGGCGCCGAACACACTGCGCCAGAAACCGGCGATCTCGTCGTGGCCATAGCTGGTGTGTTCCCCGGGGCTGATTTGCTGGGCCGCCTCGTCATAGATCGCCGCCACATCGCCCTCGCCCTGGGCAAGTGCCTCGATCAACCGGGCATAGTTCTGCGCCAGTCGGTGCGGGCTAATGTGCGACACATAACCAGCCGGTGCCGGCGGCGCCACGGGCTTGTTCCAGCCACCGCGTTGGTTCAGCCATGCTTGGGCCAGTGCCTGCGGCGTGCTGCCTATCTGCAGCGCAATAGCGGCCTGGTCCCGCACCAGCCACTCATGGACGATGCGGTTGTCTCTGCACAAGCAATCAGCAATGGTGCGGGCGTGTACCCGTGCACCACTGGCCGAGCCGAAGCTGCCATCGCCCAGATGCGTCATGGGCGAAATAATGCGATGTGAGCTGAGAAAGCCGCCATCATCGTCGCCTGACTGGATCACGTCCTCGGCCAGGAGGCGCCGGTCAGGGAACATGGCCAGGGTGGCGCGGGTGCCATGGATCACGTCCTCGAGTGCGCTGCTCACCGACATCGGTGTTTCCACGACGCAGGGGTCGCTGTAATACAGCCGAATGTCGTCGATGCGGCGGCCCTCCCAAATGCGGGCGGTGATGACCCGGATGTAGTGGTCTAGGTTGCTGAACTCGGCATCAAAACCCTTCATGGCGCGTGGCTCCCCGGCGCGCGCTGGCGGGCCGACTGACGGATGATCAATTGGCCGGGCACCACCACATTGCGACTCGGAGGCGTCTCGGCCTCGCGCAGGTAGCCCTGCAACAGCGCCACAGTGGCCTCAACCATCGGCTCCACGGGTTGCTCGAAAGTGGTTAATTCATATGAAGCCCAGGCGGCCTGTGGGACGTTGTCAAAACCCACCACCGAGACGTCCTGCGGCACGGCCAAGCCCAGTTCGTGGCGCAGTGTGTCGAGCACTGCAATAGCCATCTGGTCTCCCGCTACAAAAACGGCGTCGGGCCGGTCCGCCGCATGGCCAAACAAGTCACGGGCAGCTTGGCGGGCTTGGGCCACGTCGTAATTGCCGATGGCCCGGGCATAAATACGTTGCCCCAACTCAGCCAGGCCTTCGCGAAAGCCGCTCTCCCGCTCCAGGTTGGTCGACGAGTCTTCGCGACCGGCAATGTAGGCAATGCGCTGGTGGCCGCCAGTGACCAGAAAGCGCGCGATATCACGGCCGCCGCCCACGTTGTCCGAACGCACCGAGCTGACCGCCCCTGCGCTGCCCGAGGCCATGATGCGGTTGAACAGCACCACCGGAATGCTGGCATCGGCACAGCGCTGCGCCAGGGCGGACGACAGAGTGGTGGCGCCCAGCACGATGCCGTCCACGTTGTATTGCAAGATTTCCTCGACCAGGCCGTCTGAATTGGCGTTATCGCCGATGAAAATCAGCAGGTGGTAGCCGTCCTGCTGTAGCCGCTTGGCCAGCCGCTCCAGCACTGCCGGGTAGAACAGGTTTTCCAGGGCCGACAGCACCAGGCCAATGATGCGGGAGCGCCCAGTGATCAGACTGCGGGCATGGGCATTGGGCTGGTAGCCCAGTTTGCGTGCAGCCTCCTGCACCTTGCCGCGCATGGCTTCCGATACGCTGGCGCCGGCAGTAAAGCAGCGGCTTACCGCCGACTGCGATACGCCGGCCAGGCGCGCCACATCCAGCGAAGTGGCCTGTGCTTTCATTGGGCCGTCCATCCGCCGTCAACCATCAGCGCGCTGCCGGTCGCCATGGCCGAGGCATCACTGGCGAGAAACACCAATGCACCCATGATGTCCTCCAACTGACCCAAGCGACCCAGCGCAATGCGGGAGGTCACAAACTGGCGAAACGCCGGGTCGGCCAACGCCGGGCGAGTCATGTCTGTCTCGATGAAGGTCGGACACAAGGTATTGACGCGAATCTGGTGCGGTCCGAGTTCCCAGGCCAGAGCTCGGGTCATGCCCTCCACCGCATGCTTGGTGGCGCAGTACACCGAGCGCTTGGGCCCACCCACATGGCCCATTTGAGACGAAATCTGGATCAGCGAGCCCGGTAGGCCTGAGCCGATCAGCCCACGCGCCACTTCGCGGGCCAGATAAAAGGCGGCCTTGAGGTTGAGGTCAATCACAGCATCAAAGTCGGCGTCTAGGGTCTCGGTGATCAGTGCGGGGCGATTGGTGCCCGCGCTGTTGACCAGAATCTGGAACGGTCCGGCATCGGCCAGCGCCTGTTTAACTGCGGCAGGGTCGGTCACATCCAGCACGAGTACTTCAGCTTTTGCGCCATAGGCCCTAAGGGCCGCGGCGGCGGCTTGTAATTCGGCCTCTGTGCGGGCCGCCAGCGTCACCACAGCGCCAGCCTGCGCCAGCGCATGAGATGCAGCCAGGCCAATGCCACGGCCTGCACCAGTCACCAGCGCGCGGCGACCATCAAGCCGGAACGAGGGGGTCACCGGGTCGGCTACAACCGGCGCAATCTGGCTCATGGTGCCAGACCTGGGCGAGGCGGAGCGCGCTCGCCACGGTCAAATGCCTCCCAGCCCTCGCCACGGAAAGGGTCAACGCCAAGTTGCTGCATTACGTGCGGGAAATCCACCGACACCCAGTTGTCCACAATCTTGCCGTCCTGCACCTTCCAGAAATCCATGTAGCGGATCTCGATACGTTTGCCCGTGGGCGCGATGCCCATGAACGTGCCGGAGTGCGTGGCCTCTTGTCGCCCAAAGGCGGCCATCCACTCGCCCTGCACGATGCGAGCCTCGTCAATGCACACCTTGTCTGAAAACGCGGCTTGGAACGGACGCTGCCAGTTGTCCTGAAAAGCCAGCACGCCCATCTTGGTGCCACAGCCGGCATTACCCATCCAGCGAAAGTCTTTGGCAAAAAACATCTCGATGCCATCGATGGTGTGATCGTTCAGGCCGTCCACCATGCCCTCCACCACGCGACGCGTGACTTCAGTTTTGGACAGGTCGTTGTCGCGCGTGAGCGCAGCCTGCTCTGGGCGAGCCCCTTTCATGCCGATCCGTCCAGCGCAGGTACGGGCTGGTACCAGGGCACCTCGACGCGTTGACCGTAGCGGCGAACTCGCAAGTTGGCCTGTTCGCCATGACCGGCGAAATTTTCCATGTGGCATAGGCGCGAGCAGACCTCGCCGATGCTGGCACTGGCCGCGTCGGTCAGCACCCGCTGGTAGGTACAGGTCTTGAGAAACTTGCCGACCCAAAGGCCTCCGGTGTAACGGGCGTTCTTGTTGGTGGGCAGGGTGTGGTTGGTGCCAATCACTTTATCGCCAAAACTCACATTGGTACGCGGTCCGAGAAACAGCGCGCCGTAGTTGGTCATTCCGTTCAGAAAGTAGTCTGGATCGCGCGTCATCACCTGCACGTGCTCAGAGGCGAGTTCGTCAGCCTTGGCCAGCATTTCTTCATAACTGTCGCATACGATTACTTCGCCATAGACCGCCCAGGCCTTGGCCGCGATACCAGCTGTGGGCAGAATCTTGAGCTGCCGCTCGATCTCCGTCATGGTATCGCGCGCCAGCTTTTCCGAGTTGGTCAGCAGCACAGCGGGCGAGGTCGGGCCGTGCTCAGCCTGGCCCAACAGATCGACTGCGCACATTTCGCCATCTACCGTGTCATCGGCGATCACCAGTGTCTCGGTCGGGCCGGCGAATAGGTCGATACCTACCCGGCCGTACAACTGTCGCTTAGCCTCGGCCACAAACATATTGCCCGGCCCTACCAGCATGTCCACCGCCACCACCGATTCGGTACCGATGGCAATGGCAGCAACCGCCTGCACGCCTCCCAAAACCAGTATCTGGTCAGCCCCAGCAAAGTGCATGGCCGCCACAATGGATGGATGCGGCGCGCCCTGGTACGGAGGCGCGGTAGCCACCACACGCGGCACACCGGCCACCTTGGCGGTCAGCACACTCATATGAGCCGAGGCAATCATCGGGTATTTTCCTCCTGGCACGTAGCAGCCCGCCGCGTTGACCGGAATATGCCGGTGCCCAAGGATTACCCCAGGCAGGGTTTCCACCTCAACATCGCGCATGCTGTCGCGCTGTATCTGCGCGAAGTTGCGAATCTGGGTCTGCGCAAAACGGATGTCTTCAATTTCGCGAGACGAGAGCTGACCTACCGCCGCCTCGATCTGCCCGTGTGAAAGCGCAAAACTGTGTGGCTCCCATCCGTCAAATTTGCGGCTGTACTCACGAACAGCAGCGTCGCCACGTTCCTCAATGTCTTTCAAGATAGTTTCTACCGTGGAGCGGACTTGCGCGTCATCATCGGCCCGGCCCAGAGCGTCTTTCCCGCGTTTTAGATATCTAATCATGATAATTGCAATGCGTTTGATTTATAAATATGATTTTGTACAAAAATAATTTTATGCATACGTATGCAGTCTATCCTAAAAAAAGGGTTTGGGTTTAGGTAGTATCCCGCAGTTGGCGAGCCAGGCTAGGCGTACCTTGATCGCTGACTGCGGACGCGGGCCAGCACATCGATATCGAGCTGCAGCAAGACATTGACGAGGTCAATAGGCACCCAATTTTCCCTGATCAGACCCTGTTCGGCGCTGTAAAAATCCATCACCCGCATGGTAATCGCGCGGCCTGTGGGAGGTAGGCCCAGCCAGCCACCGCCCTGGTGCATCATATGCCTGCTTGGCCAGCCGGCGGTTGCCGAGAAACGGCCGTCACCAATGCGCACATAGTGACTACCTCCGTGCTGTCCCATGCCCACCGGCTGGGGCAGCTTAGGGTTGCGCGGAAAGGCAGTTCGAAATGGCAACTGGTGCACATCAATAAACCCATCAAGCCCTCGCGAGGTACCAATTCCGCTGGGACCAAACCACATCATGTGCGGATGCCAGAACTCCTTTTGCGGCATCGCTAGCAGGCCGTCACGGCCCAAACTAAGGGTATCGTCATAGGCACCCAGCGCGGCCTGCATAGCCAATGTGAGGGCTAGGCTGGAGGCAGACTGTGCCGCGTCCTGAACGGACAGACCCAGGCCATCGCCCGCCAGCGGACTTGGCCACATGCCCTCTAAGCCCAAACTGGGCGGCAGCGGCCAAAAGCCCATCTGGCGAATTGCGTCCAGCACATCTAACAACACTGTACTTTGCACAATTCGACCATCCACCAACTGGTGAAACTCGCCATAGCGCAAGTAAAGCATTTGCCCGTTGGCCTGTAGGCCCAGCCAGTCGCCCTTAAAACGCCCGCACAACTGCCCGACCGCACCCACATAATCGCGTCCCTCATACTGACCGCCGACCAGTAGCTGCTCGCGCCGCTCCAGGTCCGGGAAGGCATGCAAGAGCGGCTGCCAAAACACCTTGGCAATGGCTTGGACACCCTTCGCTTCGTTCCAGGGATGCGACCCGCGCCACTCAGCGGCGGGGTGGTAGGCCTGGGCCAATTCCCGCTCAATCGTCGCAGGTGTAGCTTGGACCAAGTCGCTCATCAGTCTGTGAACGGTCCGTTTATTGGAGAGATTCTGCGCCGCGGTGAACATAAATTTGGGTTCCTAAGAAGAGGTGCAGCAGCAGTCTAAGGTGATTGCACGAGATAACAACTATATCGAGTTTTTACATACGGATGCAGTTGATATCAGGACGTGCGGGCGGGCATCCATGAATCTAATATGGGTCTTGGTACAGGCCAAGGGTCCCCTTAAATCGACATCAGATAGGCTGAGCAGCTAGTCCGTGAAGCCAAGGTAAAAAGGCGCAATGCATAGGCTATAGATATTTAGCGCTGATTTAAGATGTCAGCAGCCCGCTGAGGTCATAACGCTGAATAGTCGGTAATTGCCGAATGGGTCTGGCGGAATTTTCGATTGATCCTGCACTGTATTCACTGAGCAAAAAAACTATGCGCATACCCGACTGGACACCCGAACAAAAGCCACAGCCGACCGACTTGGTAGAAGCGATTCTTGCGCGTCGCGGCGGCGCGCTGATCAACCTGGACAAGGCCTTACTCTGGAGCGAACCCGTCGCCAGGGGATGGAATGTTTACCTCAAGGCGGTGCGCACTGGCTTGCCCACCAGCCGCAAACTGCGCGAGCTGGGCATTTGCACGGTGGCGCTATTGACCGGGGCGGATTATGAGTACCATCACCATGCCCCAGACTTTCTGGCAGCCGGTGGAAGCCAGGCCGAACTAGACGTTCTGCGCGCTTTTGTGGATGCCGATCCACGCGCTGTTCCGACCGGCCATGTCTTGGGTGACGTGGAAAAAATCATCATCCAATACGCTGCGCAGATGACGCTCGACGTACAAGTCAGTGATGCCCTGTTCGCAGCCATGCGCGCGCATTTCGACCCCACGCAAATCGTCGAGATCACCAGCGCTATTGCGACCTACAACATGGTCGCGCGCATCTTGGTGGCCTTGCAGATAAGCCCCGAGGCCTAGTCAGGCGACCGCGCTGCACGCGGGCGCGCCCGAGGTATTTAATCGGCCTGGATGTTGTTGTCCTTCACCACCTTGGCCCAAGTGTTCATCTGACGCTCGATAAATACGCGGGCCGCTTCCGGCGTGCCACCTACGACATCGATCCCTTGGGCGTCCAGCCGCTTAGCGATGTCGGGGCTGCGCATGGCTTTGTTGATCTCTTCGTTCATGCGCTTGATGATCTCGGGCGGCGTCTTCGCTGGCGCTAGCACGGCCCACCAGGCGGGCGCATCAAATCCTGCAAAGCCGCTTTCGGCAAGCGTAGGTACCTCGGGCAAATCGGGCGAACGCTTGGTAGTGGTCACTACCAGGGGTCGCATGCGTTTGCTGTCAATCTGGGGCTTAAGCAGAAAGACCGATCCGATCGCAAGGGGTACATGCCCGGCGACGGCGTCGTTCATCAAGGGGCCGCCCCCCTTGTAGGGAATGTGTTGGAAGTCCAGCCCAGCGCCCTTGCCGAGCAGTTCCATCGCTAGATGCCCCAGACTTCCCGAGCCAATGGTGCCATAGCTCACACCTTTTTTGGTTTTTGCAGCGGCAACCACATCGGCAAAAGTCTTGAATTCCGATCCGGTGTTGGTCGCCAGCACCATCGGCGCTGTGCCGATGAGTACGACGGGGGTCAAGTCTTTACGGGAATCAAAGGCCAAATTGGGCATCAGGCTGGGATTGACCCCGTGCGTGTCAAAAACTACCGCAAAGGTATAGCCATCAGGGGGCGCGGCTGCGACCGCAGCGGTTCCGATGGCGCCTGAGGCGCCACCCTTGTTTTCGACGATGATGCTTTGACCGAGTTGGTGGGACAGCGGCTGTTCCAGCAGGCGCGCCACCTGGTCAACCGACCCACCTGGCGGGAAAACCGCTACTAGCTTGATAACTTGTTTGCTGGGCCAGGCCTGTGCTTGCGCAGACTGGGCTGTGGCCAACAAGAGGGTCGCCGCGATGGCCAGGACCGGGGTGAGGGTTCGAATTTTTAAATGCATGGTACTTCCTAAGAATCCAACGATGGGAGCCCAAGCATAAGGCCCAAGCCTGGGCTTTGGCCTCGGGCGTGGGGCCAAGCCCTTGAATTAAACCCAACCCGGTAGGCGCGGGGCGTACCAATCAATGCCCTGCGCACAAAAAAGGCCGCGGTGAAGCGGCCTTTTTCACAGGGTTACAACCTGATCACTTGCCTGGAACTTTGCCTTCCACGCCTTTGACGTAGAAATGAACGCCGCTCAGGAATTTGTCGTCAGCGACTTCGCCGTCTTTCAGGATAGTCTTGCCGCTGTTGTCCAGCAGTGGTCCCTTCCAGATGCTGAAGGTACCTGCTTTCAAGCCGGCTTTGATTTCGTCGACTTTGGCTTTGGTTTCTGCAGGCACATCTTCGGCGATAGAGACCAGGTCAATCGCGCCTTCTTTCACGCCCCACCATACGCCACCCGTGGTCCAGGTAGCTTCCAAGGCGTCTTTGGTGGCCTTGATGTAGTAAGGAGTCCAGTTGATGACGGCCGATGCCAAGTGGGCTTTGGGGCCATAGGCGGTCATGTCCGAATCCCATCCAAAGGCGCGCTTGCCTTTGTCCTGTGCGGTTTTGAGCACAGCGGGTGAATCGGTATTTTGGAACAGCACGTCCGCGCCGCCATTGATCAGGCTGGTGGCGGCTTCGGTTTCTTTGGGTGGGTTGAACCACTCATTGACCCAGACCACTTTGGTCTTGATCTTGGGATTGCTGCTTTGGGCGCCCAGCGTGAAGCTGTTGATGTTGCGGATCACTTCAGGAATTGGCACCGAAGCGACCACGCCCAGCGTGCCGGTTTTGCTCATCTTGCCTGCGATCACGCCGGCCATGTACGCGCCTTCGTAGGTGCGGCTATCGTAGGTGCGCATGTTGTCGGCGGTTTTGTAGCCGGTGGCATGCTCAAACTTGACG
>JBBAPY010000021.1:0-20297 GCA_040400635.1 Rhodoferax sp. | reverse complement strand
TGGTTGCATACCAGCATCAAAGGCCCCCGCTGGAGCAGCTGCCCTTCGATGCGCAATTGCAAACCCAAAATAGCCAGGATGGCTTGCGACCAGTCCTGCACCGCCCGGTCACGCCGCGCTTGCGACCACCTTGGAAAACGCCAGCGAATCGTCAGCCAGCCGCGCAACAAATGCAGGACCAGGCGCAAGAGACGCCAGGCACCGCGCAACTTGGAGGGCATGTGCACAGCGCGGAGCCGCACCGTTTATTGCGGGCGCATGCCCGGCGCCTGGTAAGCCAGACGGCCGGCGACCAGCGTAGCGCGCACTTGGCCGGGCAATTCATAGCCGCCAAAAGGCGTGTGCTTGCTCTGGCTGCGCAGCGCTGATGCCTGCACCGTCCAGGCCGCTTGCGGATCGAACAGGCAGATATCAGCCTTAGCGCCCACGGCCAACCGACCCATGCCGCCTTCGTTTGACACCTGGCCCGCTGCCAGCACATCGGCACTGCGCTGCGTCACGCAGGCCAGGGCCTGTACCAGCGGCAGCTTGCTGTCGCGCGCCCACTTGAGCGCCAGACTGAGCAACAACTCCAGTCCGGTGGCGCCGGGCTCGGCCTCGGCAAATGGCAGTTCTTTTTCATCGGCGCCTACCGGCATGTGGTCCGATACCAGCGCGTCGATCGTGCCGTCTTGTAGCGCCTGGCGCAAAGCCTCGCGGTCCCGCTGCTGGCGCAGCGGCGGATTGAGGCGGGTGCGGCTATCAAAGTAGCCCACATCCATATCTGTCAAGTGCAGGGAGTTGATGCTTACATCACCCGTTACTGGCAACCCCTCTGCCTTGGCTTGGCGCAGCAACTGCGCACCGGCCGCACTGCTCAGGCGGCAGATATGCACGCGTGCGCCGGTGGCGCGCACCAGCTCAAAAATCGTATGCAAGGCGATAGTCTCGGCGGCCACCGGCACGCCGCTTAAGCCCATGCGCGTGGCAAGGGGGCCGCTGGCAGCAACGCCCTTGCCCAAATGCAATTCCTGCGGACGCAGCCAGACCGTGTAGCCAAAAGACCGCGCGTATTGCATGGCGCGCATGAGCACCTGGGTGTTGGCGATGCCGACCTCAGCCTGGCTAAAACCCACGCACCCGGCTTCGCTCAGTTGCAGCATCTCGGTCAGCACTTCGCCTTTGAGACCACGGGTCAGCGCGCCCAGTGGCAGTACCCGCGCCTGGTGCAAGCTTTGCGCCCGAAAGCGCAGCATTTCCACCAGGCCAGGCTCGTCGAGCACCGGGTCCGTATCGGGCGGGCAAACCAGGCAGGTCACCCCGCCTGCCACCGCTGCAGCCAACTCGGAGGCGAGCATGCCTTCATGCTCATGGCCGGGTTCGCGCAAGCGTACGGCCAAGTCCACCAGTCCGGGCATGACGATGCAACCTTGTGCGTCCAAAGTTTGCGTCGCCACAAAATCTGCGGGTATCTGGCCCATCGCGAGCACACGGCCATCGGCAATCGCCAGCTCCCCCGGTGCATCCAGGCCACTGGCCGGATCGAGCAGGTGTCCGTTGCGAATCAGTATTTTCATGGCGCGGCCCTCATGCTTCATTGCCCGCGACGATGCCCATCACCGCCATGCGCACTGCGATGCCGAACGTTACTTGCGGCAGGATCACGCTTTGCATGCCGTCGGCCACGGTGGAATCAATTTCCACGCCGCGGTTGATGGGGCCCGGATGCATCACGATGGCATCGGGCTTGGCCAGCGCCAGCTTCTCTGCGGTCAGGCCAAAACTCTTGAAATACTCATGGCTGGAAGGCAGCAAAGCACCGTTCATGCGCTCGTTTTGCAGGCGCAACATGATGATGACGTCGCAGCCCTTGATGCCTTCTTCCAGCGTATTGAACACGCGCACGCCCATTTGGGCCATGTCGCCGGGCACCAGGGTGCGCGGGCCGACGACGCGCACCTCGGCGCAGCCCAGCGTTGTTAAGGCATGAATGTCTGAACGCGCCACCCGTGAATGCAAGACATCGCCCACGATGGCCACGGTCAAATTGGTAAAGTCTTTTTTGTAATGCCGGATGGTGTACATGTCCAGCAAGCCCTGGGTGGGGTGGGCATGGCGGCCATCGCCGGCATTGACGACATGCACATGCGGAGCCACATGTTGCGCGATCAGATAAGGCGCACCCGATTCGCTGTGGCGCACCACAAATATATCGGCGGCCATAGCGCTGAGGTTGGCTATGGTGTCCAGCAGCGATTCACCCTTGGAGGCTGATGAGCGCGCGATGTCCAGGTTAATCACATCGGCTGACAAGCGCGTGGCCGCAATTTCAAAAGTGGTGCGCGTGCGCGTGCTGTTTTCAAAAAACAAATTGAACACGCTTTTGCCGCGCAGTAGTGGTACTTTTTTCACTTCGCGGTCGCTCACCGATACAAACTGCGCCGCCGTATCCAGGATATGCGTCAGTATTTCGCGCGACAGCCCTTCGGTGGACAGCAGGTGAATCAGCTCGCCGTGCTGATTGAGTTGCGGATTGCGCCGGTGCAACATGGCTTATTTTTCTTTCACATCAAAGCTAAAGGCGCCCGCCGCATCGCGGGCCAGGGCCAGCGACTGGCCGGCATCAAGCGAGACGCGCGCCGCGGCAAAGTCGGCCTGGATCGGTAGCTCGCGCCCGCCACGATCTACCAGCACTGCCAGACGCACGCTGGCCGGGCGGCCATAGTCAAACAATTCATTGGTAATCGCGCGTATGGTGCGCCCGGTATAGAGCACATCGTCGAGCACCACCAAATGCGCGTCCTTGATTTCAAAGGGTAAATGCGTTTTTCCGCTGGCCGCTAAGCCACGCTTGGCAAAGTCGTCGCGGTGCATGGCCGACGAAATCGTGCCAAAGGCGTCGGCAAGACCTAAGTCTTTGTGCAAACGCTCGGCCAGCCAGGCGCCGCCCGAAGTGATGCCGACCAAACGGCTGTCGGCCTGGCACAGCAGGCGCACACCGCGCAGCAGCTCTAGGTACAGGGCTTCGGCATTGAGAACCAGGGTCATGGTGACAAGCTCCGCAAAAACTGCTCCAGGATGATGCAGGCCGAAGCCGCATCGGCATCTTTGGCGCCGCCGGCCAGCGCTTCGGTGGTGCTGTAGCGCTCGTCCACCTCAAACACCGGCAGGCCGAAGCGGCCCTGCAACTGGCGTCCAAACTTTTGCGCGCGCAGTGTATTGTCGTGGGGCGCGCCGTCCGGGTGGTAAGGCACGCCCACCACCAAGGCCTGTGGCTCCCATTCCTTGAGACGCAGGGCTATTTGGGCAAAGCGCGCATCGCCTGCAACGCTGATCGTGGCCTGCGGCTGCGCCGCGCCGAGCATGCGGCTTCCCACCGCCACGCCGGTGCGCCGGGTACCAAAATCAAACGCCATAAAGCGCTGCAAATCCGCCGCCACCGCCTTGGCCTGTGTTGGCGGCATTAACTCAGCGGGTGCGGGCATGGCCAGGGCGTTCATGCGTGACCCGCCTGCGGGGCGATCATCCAGGCCTTCAAACCCAGCAATTCCAGCGCACGCTCATAGCGCTGGTTGACCGGGGTATCAAAAATAATGCTTTTCTCGGCATCCACGGTGAGCCAGCTGTTGCGCATCAATTCGCTCTCTAACTGGCCTTCGCCCCAGGACGCATACCCCAAGGACACCAGCACTTTGCTTGGGCCCTGCCCTGTGGCCAGGGCTTCGAGCACGTCGCGCGAGGTCGTCATCGCCAAGCCGCCGGGAATGACCATGCTGGAGGCATAAGCGACGCTGGGCAATAAATCGGAGGCGCCCGACATTGCCTCGTGCAGCACAAAACCGCGTTCTTCGTGCAGCGGGCCGCCTTGCAACACCGCCTGACCGGCCAGATCGGTGCGCTGCAAAGACAAATCGACTTTGCCAAACAAGTCAGCCAAATTGATTTCAGAGGGCTTGTTGATGATCAGCCCCAGCGCACCGCGCGGGCTGTGGTCGCATAAATAGACCACGCTTTTGGAGAAAAGCCCGTCTTCCAAACCCGGCATCGCGATCAAGAAATGGTGCGTGAGGTTGGTGGATGCAAAATCGCCGGACATAAACCCATTTTAACGACAGGCATGCAAAGCACATATTCCTCCGGCCTGGTCTGGTTGCGCCGCGATTTACGTCTGACCGACAACGCGGCCTTGGCCGCGGCCCTGCAATCTTGCGCGCAAGTGCATTGCGTTTTTATTCTGGATCGCGCAATTTTGGATCGCTTGCCACGCGCGGACCGCCGGGTGGAGTTCATCCGCGAATCGCTGGCCGCCCTGGATGCGCAATTGCGCGCTCTGGGCACGCAGGCGCATACCGGCCTGATCGTGCGCCATGGGTGGGCCGAGGAAGACATCCCAGCGCTGGCGCAGGCGCTGGACGCAGATGCGGTGTTTTGCGCGCGCGACTACGAGCCCCAGGCGATTTCCCGCGACACCCGGGTGCAAAGTGCGCTGGCGCGCCTGCGCAAGGCCTGGGTGAGCGTGAAAGACCATGTGGTGTTTGAACAGCGCGAAATCCTGACCCAAACCGGCAAGCCCTATGGCGTGTTCACGCCCTATCTGCGTGCCTGGATGGCGCGCCTGGCTGGCCATCCGCTTCCCAACCATGATTGCAGCGCTTTAGCGAAGAAGCTGTCCAGCCGCCCGGCGGCTTACCGGCAGGGCGTCCCGACACTGGCCGACATGGGGTTTGAACCGACGAATTTGGCCGCCCTGCGCATCGCAGCGGGAGAGGCCGGTGCGCAGGCCCTGCTGGCCGACTTTGTACCGCGCATGGGCGCCTATGAAGAGACGCGCAACTTCCCCGCCGTCAAAGGTCCGAGTTACCTGAGTGTGCATTTGCGCTTTGGCACGGTTTCGATCCGCCAGTTGGTCAATTTGGCGCTGGGGCCGCAGCTGGCGGGCGACCCCGGGGCGCGGGTCTGGTTAGCGGAGTTGGTCTGGCGCGATTTTTATTTTCAGGTGCTGTCCAATTTTCCACATGTGGCCGCCAACAGCTTCAAGCCCGCTTACGACGCCATTGTCTGGGAGCAAGGTGCGCTGGCCCAAGACCGCTTTGCCGCTTGGTGCGAGGCGCGCACCGGCTACCCGCTGGTGGACGCGGCCATGGCCCAGCTCAACCAAAGCGGCTATATGCACAACCGCCTGCGCATGGTGGCGGGCAGCTTTTTGGTCAAACACTTGGGCATCGATTGGCGCTGGGGCGAGCGCTATTTCGCCGAGCAACTCAATGACTTTGACCTCTCGGCCAACAACGGCGGCTGGCAATGGGTCAGTTCCAGCGGCTGCGACGCCCAGCCCTATTTCCGCATCTTCAACCCGGTAAGCCAAAGCGAAAAATTCGACGCAGCTGGCAAATTCATACGTCGCTACCTACCGGCGCTGGCCGGTTTGGATGCCAAATACATCCATGCACCCTGGCAGGCGCCCCCCCTGGTGCTGGACGCAGCGGGTGTGCAACTGGGCGTGCACTACCCGCGCCCGGTAGTGGACCATGCTGCGGCCCGGGCGGCCACACTGGCGCGCTATGCGGTGGTAAAAAGCCGGGAGATACCCAGCTAAAGCGAAAGATTCGTCAGGCTGTGCGCCTGGCCATCCACGCGAAAGCGCAAGTCTGCAGGCTGGCCCTAGATTTGCACCATCTCAAAGTCTTCCTTACGCGCGCCACACTCGGGGCAGGTCCAGTTCATGGGCACATCGGCCCATAAAGTGCCTGCGGCAATACCGTCATCGGGGGCGCCCAGAACTTCGTCATAAATCCAGCCGCAAATCAGGCACATCCAGGTTTTGGTATCGGTCACAGCGTATTTACCTTGAGAATAGAATGAAGCGATTGTAAATAATGCCTTGCGGCGGGCCGCTAGGCACTGGTTTGACTCCTTGATTGCGGCGCCCCACCTAATTGTTGCGACCATGAAGCACCCCAAAAAAGACACCGCAGGCCCCGCCCCCATTACGGTGCTGGACGAGGACGGACCGGCCGACGGGCCAGTGGCCAGCGTGATGGTTTTCAATGCCAACGACCCCAGTGGCGCAGGCGGCCTGACCGCCGACTGCCTGGCCATGGCCTCGGTAGGCGTACACCCCATGCCGGTGATGACCGGCGCTTATGCCCGTGACACCAGCGAAATCGCCGACCACTTCCCCTTTGACGACGACGCTTTACTGGCCCAGGCGCGCACCATCTTGGAAGATGTGGCGCCTGACGTGTTCAAAGTCGGCTTTGTTGGTAGCCCGGAGAACTTGAGCGCAGTGGCCGCCCTGGTATCGGACTACGCCGATGTGCCAGTGGTGACCTATATGCCGGACTTGTCCTGGTGGCATGAGGACCAGATTGACCAATACCTGGACGCCTGCGCCGACATGCTGCTGCCGCAAACCACAGTGCTGGTGGGCAGCTACGGCACCCTGGCACGCTGGCTGCTGCCCGAATGGGACGCGCCGCGAGCGCCCGATGCCCGTGACATTGCCAAAGCAGCGCAGGAACTGGGCGTGCCCTACACCCTGGTCACCGGCATTCCCTTGCCCGAGCAATTTATCGACAATGCCTTGTGCAGCGCCAGCGCGCTCATGTGCAGCGAAAAATTTGAGCGCTTGGAAGCGACTTTTGTGGGTACCGGCGACACCTTGTCCGCGGCCTTAGCGGCGCTGATTGCCGTGGGCACCGAGCTGGCCGAGGCGGTGACCGAGGCGCTGAGCTACCTGGACCGCAGCCTGGAAGCTGGATTGCGCCCCGGCATGGGCCATGTGCAGCCTGACCGCTTATTTTGGGCGCATGATGAGCCCGATAGCGAGCTGCTGCGCGATGCCGAAGATTCCGACCAACCTTTTCTTTTTGACTTCCCACCCAATGAAACCCGCCACTGACCGCAACCTCGAACTCTTTCAACGCGCAGCCGCTGTCATCCCCGGTGGCGTCAACTCGCCGGTACGCGCTTTCAAAGCCGTGGGTGGAACGCCCCGCTTTGTGACCCGCGCCCAGGGCGCCTATTTCTGGGATGCGAACGGCCAGCGCTATATCGACTACATCGGCTCCTGGGGGCCGATGATTTTGGGCCACGGGCATCCGGCGGTGGTGGAGGCAGTGCAAAAAGCGCTGCTCGAAGGTTTCTCCTTTGGCGCGCCCACCGAACGCGAGGTAGAACTGGCCGAAGAAATCTTGCGCCATGTGCCCAGCATGGACATGGTGCGCCTGGTCAGCTCAGGCACCGAAGCGGCCATGACCGCCATTCGCCTGGCGCGCGGCGCCGCCGGGCGCAGCAAATTTATCAAGTTTGAAGGCTGCTACCACGGCCACGCCGATCCTTTGCTGGTCAAAGCCGGCTCGGGCCTGGCCACGCTGGGCAACCCGACCAGTGCCGGTGTACCACCGGAAGTGGTGCAGCACACGCTGGTTCTGGAATACAACAACCTAGCGCAACTCGAAGAAGCCTTTGCCTTGCATGGCAAAGACCTGGCCTGCCTGATGATCGAGCCGATTGCCGGGAATATGAATTTCGTGCGCGCCTCGGTGCCCTTCGTCAAACGCGCCCGCGAGCTGTGTAGCCAATACGGTGCGCTGCTGGTGTTTGACGAAGTGATGAGCGGCTTGCGCGTGGCCCTGGGCAGCGCCCAAAGCGTGTATGCCAAAGCACTGCCCGGTTTTGCGCCGGACATTACGGTGCTGGGCAAGGTGATTGGCGGTGGCATGCCACTGGCTGCTTTTGGCGGCAAGCGCGCCGTGATGGAACAAATGGCGCCGCTGGGACCGGTGTACCAGGCCGGGACTTTGTCGGGTAACCCGATCGCCACCGCCTGCGGTCTGGCCACGCTGCGCGAAATCAGCAAGCCCGGTTTCTTCGATGCCCTGGCCGCTAAAACCCAATCGCTGATGCGCGGCCTGCAAGGCGCTGCGGATGCCGCCGGCGTACCCTTTAGCACCGACAGCGAAGGCGGCATGTTTGGCTTCTTCCTGTTTCCCGAACTACCGCAAAACTACGCCAAAGTCATCAGCACCGACAACCAGCGCTTCAACGCTTTGTTCCACGGCATGCTAGACCGCGGCGTTTACTTCGCGCCGGCTTTGTACGAAGCAGGCTTTATGAGCGCAGCGCATACCGAGGCGGATGTTGCGGAAACCGTGGCGGCGGCCAAAGCGGTATTTGCCAGCTTGTAAAGCTTGCAATAGGTCTGCCCTGCCCGCAATGGCACAGACCCGTTTAAGCATAAAAAAAACGGCCTGCGAAGGCCGTTTTTTTGACTTTACAAAGCCTATCTGCTTAATGCCTAAAGTGCCGCACCCCGGTATAAACCATGGCCACGCCGCGCTCGTCGGCGGCGCGCACCACTTCGTCGTCGCGCATACTGCCGCCGGGCTGGATGATGGAGGTGGCGCCCGCATCGACCACCACATCGAGCCCATCACGAAACGGGAAAAACGCGTCGCTGGCGACCACGGTACCGATCAATGACAAGCTGGCGTGAGCGGCCTTGATAGAGGCGATGCGGGCTGAGTCCAGGCGGCTCATTTGCCCGGCGCCTACGCCCATGGTCATGCCGTCTTTGCAAAACACAATGGCATTGGATTTGACGTACTTCGCCACTTTCCAGGCGAACAGCATGTCCTGCATTTGCGCGGCGCTAGGCTGCACTTTGCTGACCACGCGCATATCGGCCAAGCCCAGCTCCTGGTTATCTGCCGTTTGCATCAGCATGCCCGAGCCCACGCGTTTGACATCGACCGCATTGCGCCCCAGCGTCCAGGCACTGGCTTTGTCAGGGCGCTGGCCCAGCGGATAAGGCAACGCGATTTGCAATACCCGCACATTGGCTTTGGCTGACAAGACACTTTGCGCCTCGGCACTGAAGGCTGGAGCGATTAGCACTTCCACAAATTGGGCGCTGACATGGCGCGCGGTATCACCATCGACTTCGCAATTGAAGGCAATGATGCCGCCAAATGCGGAAGTGGGGTCGGTGCTGAAAGCTTTGGAATACGCGGTGGCTGCATCAGTGGCAATCGCCACGCCGCAGGGGTTGGCGTGCTTGACGATCACACAGGCCGGAGTTTCAAAGCTTTTTACACATTCCCAGGCCGCGTCCGCATCGGCAATATTGTTGTAGCTCAGTTCCTTGCCTTGCAATTGCTGCGCAGTAACGAGCGAGCCAGGGGCCGGGTAGATATCGCGGAAAAACGCGGCGTACTGGTGCGGGTTTTCGCCGTAACGCAAATCCTGCAATTTCACAAAGCGGCCGTTGGCCTGGCCGGCAAACACCGACATGCTGCCATCGGGCTGCACCGATGAGAGATAGTCGCTGATCGCGCCGTCGTATTGGCTAATGCGGTTGAAGGCGGCCACCGACAAAGCAAACTTGGTGCTGGCGCTCACAGCGCCGTGGGCTTGCAGTTCGGCGATGACGGTGTCGTACTGGCTGGCGTCGGTGAGCACGGCCACATCTTTCCAGTTTTTCGCGGCGCTGCGCACCATGGCCGGGCCGCCGATGTCGATGTTTTCAATCGCCTCTTCCAGCGTGCATCCGGCGCGCGCCACCGTGGCTTCGAAGGGATACAAATTCACCACCAACAGGTCGATGGTGTCTATGCCGTGGGCTGCCAGCGCCTGCATGTGCGCAGGTACATCGCGCCGTGCCAGCAGGGCGCCATGTACTTTAGGGTGCAGGGTTTTCACGCGACCATCGAGCATCTCGGGAAATCCGGTCATCTCGGCCACCTCGGTCACCGGTAAGCCATGCCCGGCCAGCAACTTGGCCGTGCCACCGGTCGAAAGCAGGCGTATGCCCAGCGCGTGCAGCGCCCGCGCCAGATCCAGCACACCGGTTTTGTCCGAGACGGAAAATAAAGCGTTCATATAAGGTGGTGTTCCAAAAGTTTTTTACGCAAGGTGTTACGGTTCAGGCCCAGCCATTGCGCAGCTTTGGACTGGTTGTTCGCGGCAGCGACCATCACGACTTCGAGCAAAGGTTTTTCTACTGCGCGCACCAGCATCTCGTGCATGCCATGCGGCTCCAGGCCATCTAAATCGCGCAAGTAGGCTACCAGGCTGGCGCGCACGCATTCGTCCAACTTGTTATTGCTCATGGTGCAGACTCAGCTTGGAAGGTTTCATAGCGCTCGGTTCTTCTTCATGGGATGCCGCATCGGGCAATAGCCGACCGCTGGCGTCATAGACCGCAGGAATGCGGTCCATGTGTTGGTTCAATTGGTCCAAGTAATCATCCACCGCCTGCACTTGTGCGGCGCTGTCGTTCAATAGGTTCAGGCTGCGCCGAAATGCTTCACCGCCAGGCAGGCTGCGCAGATACCAGGCAATGTGTTTGCGCGCACTGCGCACGCCGGTGTACTCGCCGTACAAGCTGTAGTGGTCTTGCAGGTGCGCTATCAGCCAGCGGCGCACTTCTTGCACCAAGGGTGGTGCAAGTACGCTGCCGGTGTCCAGAAAATGGGTGATCTCCCGAAAAATCCAGGGCCGCCCCTGGGCTGCGCGGCCAATCATCACCGCGTCCGCACCGGTGCTCCGCAGTACCTGGCGTGCCTGGTAGGGACTGTTGATATCGCCGTTGGCCACGACGGGAATGTGCAGCGCCGCTTTTACCGCCGCGATGGTCTCGTATTCGGCCTGGCCGCGATAGCCCTGCTCGCGGGTGCGACCATGCACAGTGACCATGGCAACCCCGGCGCTTTGCGCTGCCAGCGCAATGGCCAAGGCGTTTCTATGGTTTTGGCACCAACCGGTACGCATCTTGAGCGTGACCGGGACACCGTGCTGCGCGCTGGCTTGCACAACTGCATCGATGATCTCCAGCGCCAAAACCTCGTCCTGCATCAGTGCGGAACCAGCCCATTTGTTACACACTTTTTTGGCCGGGCAGCCCATATTGATATCGATAATTTGCGCGCCGCGGTCGATGTTGTAGCGCGCCGCATCGGCCATCATGGTGGCATCGGTGCCTGCGATCTGCACTGCGATGGGACCGGGTTCGCCTTCGTGGTTGGCACGGCGCGAGGTCTTGAGCGAATCCCACAGGTCGGGCCGCGAAGTGACCATTTCACTGACCGCATAGCCTGCGCCCAGGCGCTTGCACAACTGCCGAAACGGGCGGTCGGTAACGCCGGCCATGGGCGCGACGAAGACCGGATTTGCCAAGGCGTAAGGACCGATGTGCATGCTGGGAATACGTGGTGAGGGAAAGCTTCAAAGCCACGCATACCAGGGCTTTGGTGTGGGCGGGCGGCCATTCTATATGCCTAAAATTTCAGCACCCTAGCAGGCAGCCCCAAGGCGCTGCTTATACTGCCAACGCAATGGAAATTTGGATGCAATCGCTTTTGGACATGCTGGCCCTGCCGGCCTACGGCCTGTCCACGGTTTTTGTGGTGTCCTTTATTTCGGCGACCCTGCTGCCACTGGGTTCGGAGCCGGTAGTGCTGGGTGTGATTCACCTCAACCCCACCCAATACTGGCCTGTGATTGCAGTGGCCACTGCGGGCAATACCCTGGGTGGTGCGCTGGACTACGCCATGGGACGCGGCGCCAGCCACCTGGCTCCAAAAGCGAGCCAGGCCTCAGTGCAGGCACGCGCCCTGACATGGCTGCACCGACTGGGACCCAAAGCCTGCCTGCTTGGCTGGCTGCCGCTGGTGGGCGATCCGCTATGTACCCTGGCCGGTTGGCTGAAGTTGCCCTTCTGGCCTTGCCTGGCCTATATGCTGATTGGCAAGTTTCTGCGCTATGTGCTGATGACCGTCGCCTTTTTTGAAGGCATCAAATTGATGCTTTGATGCGATCACGCAAGCGCGGCACATCTTGGCCTTAGCGCCTGGCACTCTGGGTATTGCAAAAAACCTGCCCCAGAAATCCGGAAAAAACTGCGAGGGCAGCCACATTTTTGCCACGCCAACCTAAGTCAGCGGGCATGCATCAGGCCTAGAGTGCGCTGGTTCAGACTCAAGTCGCAGCTTTGACTTGTTTGAAGTTACGGCACCAGCCGTTCACAGGAACTACGCGCTTGAAGAACGAACAGTTCCCCGTCTGTTCACCCGCATTGCCTTTGAAAAGTTGGCATTGGCTGCAGTGCTGCTCAAGCGTGTGGCGCGGATACTTGGTTTGGTCCACATCGGCCGTATTCAAACGAAAGCCCATCGATTTGGGGTAGGCATCGGTCTCCTTCACGGCATCCGTGTCGGTCGCTGCGTGTGCCTGGCGGTCCGTAGCGAGGACGGACGCGCCGACAAGCGTGTGCAGCATGAATACACGTCGGTTGTTGCTGGACATATCGAATTTCATTTCAGACTCCATGGTTGTTTAAGGTTGGAAGGGTTTAAGTAATCAAAGCCTCGTCGACGCGGACTTCGCCCTGGTTATCAGTCCAGGAAACGCGAAGACGCTCACCGACGATCGCGCCGGAGAATCGTATATTCAATAAGGGATCTTGTGCCACCGCAAAGCTCATGCGGGCAGAGAACACGGTGCGCTCTGCAACTGTGACCTGCATGCGGGAGATGAAATGCGCAGGTTTGGTATGCCCTGATTCGTCCTTCAGCAAGCCTGTATCCATAGGATGAGGCATCAGGATTGTCATGTCAGTGATGCCGTTACGGACACGCGCGCGGATACGGATGGGCTTGGGCATGGCGAGAATATGAAATCAGTGCGTCAACTGCAACCGCCAACGGTGACCTCAATCGCACGCGAGGCGGCAAACATACCCTCGTCCGTGCGAACAGCGACGTATACCGTACCGCTATGCGCCATACGGATACGGGTTGCTGCATAGGCTTGCGTGCCATCGGGGAAGCTGAAACAAGCTGCAACGGGTTGGGGATTGACATCGACCAAAATCATGATGTCTCGGGTGCCCTCGAGCTGACTGCTGACGGTAATCGGCACAAGCGCTCCATTTTCTGCAACCTGAGGCAACTCCAAAGCGATTTGTTTGCTTAACTGAGGCATGCCACCGAGCGCATCGAGCGCATCGGTAAAAGTGCGTGCTGCAAACGCCAGTTCCAGATCTGGCAGCAGCGCTACGCTGGCCACATGCGCAGCACTTGCTGTGCTCGCTACCGCCCATGCACCGGTTGCGAGAAGCAATTGTCGACGCTGTAAACCGATTTCAGAACGCACTTGGAACGGTCCTCACATTGCATTGCGAACGAATCGCACGTGGAAGCGCTCTTCTTTGCGCGCTGCCATGACACCCTCTGCACCGAAGCTCAATGCCAAGGCCATATCCTCTGGCTTCCCGCCTGGGCGGGGCGTAGACGTCCAAAATGCGCTCGGCGGTGTTCCAGGAAATACCACCAGGTTGGTACGCGGGTTCTTGCAGCCCCGGTCCGTAATCGTCGCCAGATCACGCAATGCCGGTACGCGCCAATCGTTGAAGAATGCCTCTCCATTGCTGCTGATCTGATCTGCCTCACGCGCAGCGGCGACCCAGTTGTAGGTCGCCGCTTTGCCGGTACACCGTGCATTGACCCATCGCTGTCCGCTTGAACACCGCATCCACATCAATTTTGATTCAACATCCGTGACGGTTCCATCGCCGTTGTCGTGAAAGCGCGTCAGCGGCAGGGTTGACTCGGCAGCAACACATGTTTGCTGTACCGCAGTACCCTGCGCCGCTACCGCACCCACCAGCGTTAGCTGGGCGATGAGACCAAGGGTCCAATGCACCCAGCTCGCCGGCTCAGCACACTCACTTGTCAAAGCCAATCCCGGTTCCCTTGACATTTATGCCGCGGGCGTTTGTCGGTGTGGGGCCGGCAGTCTGGCGAGTTTGCAGGCCTGTTTGGATGGCTACGCCGCGGTGCAGGTAGTAGGAGTAGGATTCCAACGCAACCATATCGGAGCTATTGGCATCCATTTCCTTGCCGGCCTGGGGGTTCTGGATGCACCAATTCACCATCTCGCGATAGGCCATGACTCTGTCGGTTTGGGGCATGTACTTCGGGAAGGTCTGCGGATTGGTGGCCGCCGCATCAGGGTGGCAGTTGGCGCAGGCCAGACCGTTGCTCGACATGTCGGCACGGGCGCCGTACCACATGTCGTATCCACGCTTGGCTGACAGCGTCAACTTTTCCTCCGCAGCCTTGAGCTCTTCTTTTGTGAATGGCTCACGCGCAGTCACCAGCGTGGCGGTGGCTACCACCGCTAGGGCGACTAGAGGAGCTACAAAGCGCCGAAGTGATTTTGTTTGGATTTTCATGTTCGCGTATCCCTTCAGGCCTTGAAGCCGTTCTTGGTCTTCGCCGGCAGCGAGTCGGCAAAGGGCTGGTAATTGACAAATGCACCACCGTTTTTATCCAGGTCAATGGCCGCGCTTCCCATACCGTCAGAGGTGTTGGAAGGATCGGCGCGGTTTTGCTGGAATTCGGGGTACGGCAGCTTAACCGGCGGGTATGGCCAAGGCCACGAGGTACTCATGGTGCCGATAGAGGTCATGTTGCCGATTTTGTTGTAGACGGTGTGGTGCACATGTCCATGGAAGGCTGTAACGGCATTGAACTTACCCAAGATCTGACGGATATCCTTGGAATCGGAGACCTGGAAGTTCCATCGTGGGTAATAGTCCCACAAAGGTGAATGGGTGAAGATAACCACGGGAGTTGCCGGATCGACATTGGCCACATCTTTTTTCAGCCACTCGCGCTGCTGCTCGCCGCAACCCCAAACGCCGGGTACCGGGCTGTTTAAGGGCATGAACCAGTCGCGCCGTTGCGCAGCAGTCAGGTTGGCAGAGGTCCAAAAATCGGGCACCAGAATCGAATTGAGGCCGATGAAGTGCACGCCTTTGTGGTCGAATGACCAAGTCTCTTTACCGAAGTTCTCGCGCCAAGATGCACCCATGTCCAGGTACCAGTCGTGTTCACCAGGGATGGAGCGCAGTGGCGCCTTGAGCGCAGAAAGGATGCGCTTTCCCTTCTCCATTTGGTCCCTCTCGCCATGGTGCGCTACGTCACCCGTCACGAGAACAAAGTCAGGCTGCTTTTTCAGTCCGTTAACTTGCGACACAGCGTCTTCCAATTGCCTGTCAAACACATGGTCCGTGCCACTGTAAAGATGGGGGTCACTGATGATCGCGAAGCGGAAGGGTTCGACCTTACCTTGCGCGGCGCCGGCCACGCCGACCAGACCGAGATTCACGCCAATGGCCTGCGCCGTCAACGTGGTGAGCCCTGCCTTGCCGGTGAGGGCCAACATCGACCGTCTATTCATATTTTGTCTTTCAGTCATCGAGATATCTCCTTAGGTGTGGTTGGGGGGGAATCACTGTGGCCTATCCGCCAGGGTGGCGAACAAGGCCAGCGCTGGCCGCTTGGAAGCGATTGCGACTGGCAGACGGCGGGTATTCAATACTGCATATTTATGGCTTGATGAGGGAAGGTCTTGTTTTCACTTTCCTAGCGCTGTCAATTCGGCCGGAGTATATGGAGGCAAGTTGATAATTAGTAGTTAAATATTTTGACAATGGCATTTGTTAAAGCTAATATCATTCCATGCTTTCCAGAATCGCAACGCTCAAGCAGCTCTACGCCTTTCACACCGTTGCAAGGCTGGGCAGCATCTCGCAGGCAGCCCAAGTGCTGCACCTGACACAGTCGGCTATTTCGATTCAGATAGGTTCTATAGAGAAAACGCTGGGTACCCCACTTTTAATGCGCACGGGCCGTGGTGTGCGCCTTACCGAAGCAGGCGTCCTGTTGCGGGATTACGCTGAGCGCGTCATCGTGCTATGGGACGAGATGGGCGAGAACATGGATGCTTATGTAGGCGCCTTTTCGGGCACCTTACGCGTGGGCGCAGTGGCCACCACCGAGTACTGGTTGCCCAGCCTGCTAGTAGCCTATGCCAACGAAAATCCCAAGGCCAAGGTCAAGCTGCATGTCGGTAACCGCGATGAAATTGTGCGAAGCCTCGAGTCGCAGGAAATCGACGTCGCTGTGATGGGTGACCCGCCAGACAGTCTCAAGCCGACATCGACGCGATTTGCAAAGAATTTGATGGGTTTTCTGGCGGCGCCTGGACATCCCTTGATTGCCGAAAGTAATTTGACGATGGCCAGGCTCGCCAAAGAACCCATGTTGGTGCGCGAACGCGGTTCCGGCTCGCGCGCCACGCTGACGCGTCTGTTTCGGGAAGCTGGCCATACCCTTCGCATCGGCTCCGAGTTCGCCAGCAACGAAGCGATCAAGCAGATGTGCATGGCCGGATTTGGTCCGGCGTACCTGCCGCTGCACACTTGCATTTTGGAAATGAAAGCGGGCTTGCTGACCTTGCTTCCGATGGAGGGTAACGTCATCGAGCGGGATTGGTTCGTAGCGCACTCGCCTGCGGCGCAACCCTTACCGCAGATGGCCGTCGCTTTCGAGCGTTTTCTCAGGTTAAACGGGCAGAAGAAGATCGATCAGTTGCTCGCGCTGCGCGAGTCATTGCCGGGCATGGCGCTCAAGCGAAAGAAGTAACACCGGTTACTGTTGCGCATGCCGGAGGCTCGGCGCCAGAGGCGCGCACTTAGCCTAAGGTATCAGCCCAGATATTCTCTGCCCACGCGAGGGCATACCGGGCCTCCATCGCGTTCGCGGCAGCTGACACGCCGCCAGAACCCGGAACGGTTTTGTAAGTCCTCTCGGCGGCATCATATTGATGAACTGATGCAACATGGATGGCATCCTGCGGCGTGATAAAGCTATAGCAAGTGTTCATCACCACTGGCGCTGAATTCACCGGCTCACCCTTTAGCAGCTGTATGACGGCGGCCGCAGCAACCTTTGCATGCTGGTTTGCCATATGGGCGGACTTGGGCATTAGCGGTGCGGAGAAGGTAGCGTCACCGAGCACATGGATGCCAGGTGAGGCGGTCGATTCCATCGTCAACCAGTTCACCCCCACCCAGCGCTGGTTGACGTTCACCAGACCGGCACTGCGGGCCAGGTCACCAGCGCGCTGTGGCGGTACCACGTTCAGGACATCCGCCCTGACATCCTCAAACTCTAGCCTGGCCAGGTTTCCATCAAGCTCCTTGAGCTCGGCATTGGGCCAGTACTCCAAGATGCCCGCGTGGTACTGCGCAAATGCACGCTCAAAGAGCGCCTTTTTGGACTGAATCTCTGGATTGGCGTCCAGCACCAGCACTTTGCTTTTGGGCTTGGTCTGCCGAAAATAGCTGGCGACCAGACATGCGCGCTCATAGGGCCCCGGTGGGCAGCGGTACGGTGCTTTGGGAACCGTGATGGCGAAAAGCCCCCCGTCAGGCATGGCCTCTAGCTGCCGGCGCAGCGCCACGGTCTGCGCTCCGGCATTCCAAGCGTGAACAACTTGGCCGCTCGCTAGGGCCGGCACCAGGCCCGGCACCATGTCAGAGATGAAGCCAATGCCCGGGGAAAGGATGAGACGGTCGTACGTAAGCGTGCTGCCGTCGGCCAGGCGCACGCTGCGGCCCGCTGCTTCAATGGCCATGACTTCGCCCCGCACGATCCTGACGCCCAGCGCCAGCAAGCTATCGTAGGTGCGCGTGATATCACGCATCTGCCTATAACCGCCCAGCACCAGGTTGGACATCGGGCAGGAGCTGAAGTTGGGATTGCGCTCAACCAGCGTGACATCGATATTGCCGCCCCAAAGGCGAAGGTAGTGCGCCGCTGTTGCGCCGCCAAATCCGCCACCTACCACGACAACGCGCCCGAGCGACATCTCGGAAGACCTGCTGGAACCACTCGTCAGCACGCTTGCCGCAAATGCCGCGCTGGTTCGCAGTAGCTTTCGACGACTTTGGTTCATGGTTCAAACTCGAGGCTTCACAGCGAACCCTGGTTCACTGCTTCGCCCGTTGCGCTGCGAAATAGCTGGCAATGAGACTGGTTTGCTCTTCGGTGAAACCCTTAGCGATCTGGTGCATGACGGTTGCGGGCCGGGCACCACTTTTGAAATCGGCAAAGGCTTCAAGAAGGTGCTGCGCCGACATGCCTGCAAGTGGCTTTATGTCGCCGCGGGCCTGGCCATTGGTGCCATGGCAGCTGGCACAGGTGGCCGCTAGGTTACGCGCGAGATGGGTATCCTGGGCTAGCGTTGGAAAGGACGCGAAAGCACCCGCGAAAACGATAGCCCGTATACAAGCTCTCATGGCTACTTATCTTCAAGGCAAGAACTACGGCAAGTAGCCGCTAGCGCGTCTTCAAACGCGGCGTGGTTGGCCACTTACGTAGTGGTTGAACGGCTTCAATAGCGGCCATTGACCAAGCTCGCAGGGGGTACCACCGAGTTTTTAACTTCGACCAAGGGTGGGGAAACATAGCCGGTATCGATTTGCGGCCCACCGGGTCGCCAAAGTTCTTCGTAGTCCTGCTTCATGCTTTTCCCTAAGAGTGGCTTGAAGGTTCCTTTATGGCAGGTAGCACACCCGACCTTGGGCCCATCGCCATGCTCGCCGAGGCGGTAATCAGGCAACAGTTTTGCAACGGGCTGCAGGTAGGATGTATTCAAGTCCCTCACCATTCGTACCCCATACCATGCGGTGGCCCTCTCTGGCCTGCTATCGGGCCAGCTACCAAAAGCGCGGGTCGAATGGCAGTAGGTGCAATTTACCCCAAGCGATTTAGACATATAAAGCATCAAGGCATAGGTCATTTCCGCCTTTTTGACCCCGTTGTGCGGATAAGGGTTGGTGCCAGCCATCGCTACGATGCCCTGCACACGGATATCGTTATCGTCAATCAGGTATCGGGTCAGTGGATCGTAGGGCAGCGATGCGTTCGCGATATTGGCCACGCCAGGCTTGCCTTGGTAGTCTTTATTGCCAAGGATCGGAGGTGGTAGATCCGATTTAGCAGTGGTGTACCAATCTCCCGAGGGCACGGGCTGGCCGCGATGGCAGGTCCAGCAGGTAACACCGGTTTCCGCAACATGGGACTTCCATTCGGTGTTGATGCGCCGGGTCATTTTGAGCATCAAGCGCGCAACCCGCTTGGTGTACTTTTCATCGGAAGCCATATTTTCTGTGTTGTGGCAATAATTGCATCCCTCATTGGGAGCCACCCAGGTGGACAGTGCCCCCATCAGCCTGGAAAATTCCAATATGGTCAGGTCGTTCAGGACCTGCACGTTCTCATACTCCTCACTGACCTTGGGCAGATCAGGATCAGGCGGGTCAATGGGTTCGGCCTCGGGTATGGAGTTCAATTGCAGGCTGGCCGGAAGGGCTTTGGGTTGGTAGAGCACAAACTGGCCCGTTCCCCGGTAGCCCGTTTGCACACTGATGGTGTGATTCTGGTAGGCAAAGAACAATATCAGGACCGTTGCCATAGCAACTAAAAATGTAACGACCATCCGAATCATGACATTGCCTCCTAGTACGTTCGCTATTTCAGAAAATCTGTCCCAAAAGAAATACCAAAAATGCGCTCTTTGCCGGTGCTAATGCCTTGTATTCCCTCTTGTCCAGCACGTCCTGCGCTGCCATTTCGGGCAACATCAAGCCGCGCAAAGCCGGGGCCTTGGACTGTTGGAAAACATTCGCCTTAGCTCGCATGGGTGTATCGTTACATTGACACATATTTGTGTCAAATAATATTTACAACAAATATAGATTCCGAGGGTAAACCCTGATATTTGTAGCCAATCAGGGTCCGCTTTTGCAGCGGCATGGGTTTGGGGCCCCAACGTGGATGAGGTCCAAGGTCCTGACAGCGCCAGCCATGACCCGCTATGTCACTTGGCCGCTTGACTCAAGCCGCCCTGCTGGGCAGGCCTAGCCTAAATGCTGATGGGCAAATTACTGCGCTAAGCGCTGATGTCCGCCGCGCATTTTTGAAGGTCTCAAATGGATGCTATTACCCGCACACGCAAGGTCTACACAAAAGCCCTAAGGTTTCACGCGCTCGCGGATCTCAATGCGCAAGTCTTTGGCGCCCGGCGCCACCGGGGCCGACTGGCCTTGCAAATCACCGGGCTGGGCGATCGCATTGCCACTTTTACTGATGCGCGCGCTGATCACCACTTGCGTGGCGCCCGACAAGCGCGCTTGCGGCGACATGGACTTGCTGTCATCCAAGGTGAACTGATAGGGCAAGTCTTTCACTTGCTTGCGCTCGGCGGCCAATGGCATGCGGCCATCAGGAGCGGCTTTGGCAAAAATAAACACCGTGTCGTCGGGGTTGGCCTGGGCGCGCAGTTCGGGGGACAAACTGACCGTGCCGCTGACCGAAGGCCCACCCGATACGGCAGGACCCGCACCGGCTTGGGCCGGCGAATTCGATTGCGCAGCGGCGGGCGCAGCCTGTGCGGGAAGGCCC
>JBBAPY010000020.1:0-21057 GCA_040400635.1 Rhodoferax sp. | reverse complement strand
GTGGCGCGCTGGTGGTGTCGGCATTGTCCCTCAGGCCGGGCAGGAGAAAAAACACCCCCGCTAGGCGCTGAACCGCTAAAATCACACCACTTTGCGCGCGCAGTCCCGCCGCGTGCGTCGGCGATCAGGCTACCGGTTTACTCCCATTTTTGTGTCCACTTCCCATCGTTCCGCACTGCCGCAACACATCGCCATCATTATGGATGGCAACCGCCGCTGGGCCAGTGCGCGCGGTTTACCCAAGGCGGCAGGGCACACCGTGGGTGCGCGCAAAGTGCGTGCCATCGTGCAAGCCTGTGCCGAGCGCGGCGTACGGAATTTGACACTTTTCGCCTTCAGTACCGAAAACTGGCGCCGCCCGATGGAAGAGGTGGGCACCCTCATGGGCTTACTCAAGCTCTACTTGCAAAAAGAAATCGGTGACTTGTGTGCCCAAGGCGTGCGTTTGCAGGTGATTGGCGACACCTCCAAATTTGACGCCAGGGTGCAGGCACTTATTGCAGATGCACAGGAACTGACCGCGCACAACAGCAGGATTACCTTGACACTGGCCTTGAATTACGGCGGTCGCTGGGATATTTTGCAGGCCTTCAAAGCCTGGCAGCAGGCCAATCCGCAAGCCGATCCCCAGTCCATGACCGACGCGGCCCTGGCGCCGTATTTGCAAATGGCCGATGCGCCCGAACCCGATTTGATGATCCGCACGGGTGGCGAATCGCGCATGAGTAACTTTTTGCTTTGGCAAATGGCCTATACCGAGCTCTATTTCACGGATTTGCTCTGGCCCGAATTCACCCCCGAAGCGCTGGACCAGGCGATCGTCTGGTTCGGTCAGCGCGACCGCCGTTTTGGCGGTGAAAGCACCTTGGCATCGCCCTTGGACGGCCAGGCCAGCGCCTGATTTGGCCTCTGTGGCGCGTCTGTCATAAGGGCGCCCTACACTTGGACATTCTCATATTTTGCAAGGAGCAATTCCATGGAAGCACATGAAGCATCTGAACTGATCGAGGGTGACGATGATCACTCGGCAGGTGAAGTCAACCGGCAGAAAAACCGCACAGCACTGACTATTTCCATATTTGCTATGGTGCTGGCCATCACCAGCTTAGGTGGCTCTAACGCTGGCAAGGACATTACGCAGGAAAACATTTTGGCCGCTAATACCTATGCGTTTTACCAGGCCAAATCCATCCGTCAGACGACGCTCAAAGTGGCGGCGGCCGAAATGGAACTGCAATTGCTGCGCGAACCAACCATGAACGCTGCGGCCAAAGAAGCGACGCAAAAGAAAATCGAGGACTACAAAAAAACCGTAGAGCGCTACGAGTCCGAGCCCGAGAGCAAAGAGGGTAAAAAAGAATTGATGGTGCGGGCCAAAGAGCACGAAGCCATTCGCGACCATGCCATCCGTCAGGACCCTTGGTTTGACTACGCCGAAGGCGGATTGCAAATTGCCATTGTGCTGCTATCAGTGTCCATCATCGGCTCTCTACCGACTTTGTACTTTGCCGGTTTGGGGCTGGGCCTGCTTGGCGCTTTGTCCACGCTGAACGGCTTTTTTCTGTTTTACGGCTAATCCCAATACTAGGCCGGGCGGCCCTGTGGCGCCAAGCCGGCCCGAACACGGCGGCTTGCCAGCCAGATAAAGGCGATAGCCCCCAGGTAAAAGCCCAGCTGCAAAGCGCTTGGACTGGCGTCGTAGCCCAGCAGCGCATGCAGCAACATCCCTGGCGGCGAGTCCTCGGGCAGCGCCCCCGAGGTATCCCAGAGTGTTTCGCTTCCTACACCCACTAAGTCGGCTTGTGTCAGGACTTTTGCCAATTGGCTGGCCAGGCTTCCAGCGAGCAGCAGCAAAAACGCATTGCTAACGGCAAACACATATTGCACCTTGATACGCGTCAGGCCCAGGTAGATCAGCAAACCCATGCCCAGCCCGGCGAGCAGGCCCAAGCCAGCACCGGCTAGCAAAGCTTGCCAGCCGCTTTGCGCGCTGGCGGCAATGCCGCCGATAAATAAAACAGTCTCTGCGCCTTCGCGCAGCACGCACACCCCCACCGCGATCGCAATAGCCCATAGGGCTTGGCCTTGGTGACGCGCCTGGCTACCCACGTTTCTGGCTTGCTGCACCATCTCCCGTGCGTGGGTTGTGATCCAGATGCAATGCCAGGCCAGCATGGCAAGCGCCATCGACAGGAATGCCGCGTTCAACACATCCTGTCCGCCGCCGCCTGCCATGTCGCTCACCTGCTCCATGCTCGCCGCCAGCAGCAGCGAGCCCAGCAGGCCTGCGGCCACGCCGGTCACAATCCAGCGCGTGCGACCCGCTAGGTCACGCGTGGCCGCGGCGACGATGCCGATAAACAGCGCCGCCTCCAGGGATTCACGAAAAACTATTAATGCGCTGGCAAACATAGGCCTCTCCTGATGGATACGTGCATTTATTCAATAACCAGCGTGCCTTTGGCAGTGGCCGGGTTGAACTCGCCAAAGAACTCGTAGCGCCCAGGCTTGAGCGGCCCGACCAAGATGGTGGCTTTAGCGCCGCCAGGGATGATTTTTTCCCGTTTGAGGGAGTGGCTTTCAAATTCCTCGGGCGTGCTGTCCTGGTTGTGCACCTGGATGCGCAACTTTTGTGCTGCCGGGCCTTTGATTTCGGCGGGCTGGAACTGGTGGTTCTTTATGACCAGTTGTAGCTCGGTATCGGCGGCATGGCCGGGGAGAGCTAATGTGGCAGACAGTGCGGCTAAGGGCACAAGAAGCAGGTTTTTCAGGGTTTTCATGGTGCGGCTTGGAATACAGGGTTCGGACCGGTGCAGTCTAAACGCAAATTATTCGCATTTGCAAGTAAAAACACAATGCCCTTATGCGCTGCGGGGTGGACCGCCGGCATTTAGCGTGGATTCTTAGCCATAAATTGAATTAATTTCAGCGCATCCGGTACCCACTTTGTCCGGCTATTTACGAGGCCTGTGCCCCGAGCGGTGCGCGCTAGTGCGCAGGTCGCCGCATGCGCTCAAACCCACTTAAAGCTGGCGCGCAACACCTTGCTCAGCCAGGCCGGCACCGGGCCTGCGCGTAGGAGAGTGGCGGCCATGGAAAACTGGGTGCGCACCACGGCTTTTTCATGGCTAAAGGCCTTAAAGCCGTACAAGCCATGGGCATTGCCCAGCCCGGAATTGCCTATGCCGCCAAAGGGCAGGTTGCCGTGCAAAAAGTGAATCATGGCGTGGTTGATGCAGGCGCCACCCGATTGGGTTTGGGCCAGCACCTGCGCTATCGTCGCTTCGTTTTGGCTGTACAGGTACAAGGCCAGTGGTTTGGGCCCCTCGTTGACCTGTGCAATCACTTGATGGATATCGGTAAACGTGAGGATGGGCAGCAAAGGCCCGAATACCTCTTCTTCCAAAATCCGCGCCCCGGCCCCGATGTTGTCGAGCAAAGTGGGCTGCACATAGCATTGCGCCTCGTCCACCGCACCGCCTACCAGCACGCCAGCGCCATGCGCTTTGGCGTCATCGAGCAGCGCTTTGATGCGCGCCGTGTGCCTGGGGTTCACGATGCGGGTGTAATGTTTGCTGGCTTGCTGCGCCGCTGCGTCTGTGCCATAGGCCTTGCTCAGTTCGGCCTTGCAGCACGCCAGCCAGCGCTCTTTCACGCTTTCATGGACAAACACATAGTCCGGCGCGATACAGGTTTGCCCCGCGTTGGAAAACTTGCCAAACATCACGCTGGTGGCGGCCAATTCCAAATCCGCGCTGGCGTCAATAATTGTCGGGCTCTTGCCGCCCAGCTCCAGGGTCACGCTGCTCAGATGTTTGGCCGCAGCGCCCATTACATACTTGCCTACCGTGGGGCTGCCGGTAAAGAAAATATGGTCAAAAGGCAGGTCCAGCAAGGCCTTGGACACATCCGCATCACCCTGGAAAATGGCTACCTCCTCAGGCGCAAACAGTTCGCCGACCAACTGGGTAATCATGCCCGACAGGTGTGGCGTCAGTTCCGAAGGCTTGATGATCACGGTGTTGCCCGCCGCGAGCGCCGATACCAGTGGCCCCAGCGTCAGGTTGAGCGGGTAATTAAACGGACCGATGATCAGGCAGCGCCCCTTGGGTGCGAATTGCACTTCGCTGCGCGTGCCCCCGGTCATCAGGGTGGGCCATACGCGCTTAGGCATCATCCATTTCTTCAAGTTACGGATGGCGTCATTGGCCTCCACGCAAATCGGCAGAATCTCTCCAATGTCCACCTCGGCCGCTGGTTTGCCCAGATCGGCCGCCGCCAGCCGGTACCATTCTTCGCGCCGCGCCAGCACGGCGTCACGTAGCAGGGTAATTTTGGCGATCCGCTCCTGCGCCGTTGAGCTGCGTAGGCGCAGCGCAGTGGCGGCTTGGCTGGCAAATGCCTGGCTAATTTGTTCTTGGGTCACTAGGGTGCGATGGGTCATATCGAGCATATTTGCTACTCCTAAAAGCTGAAAAGCCGGTGCTTAGGTAGGTACTTGTGCGCCACCGACCGATGGCACAAAGCGCGCTTGCTCGTTTGAGCGTCACCAAACATCATAGCGGCGGCGCATGCGTGCGCCTGCCGCCTAAGCGTCTGCTTGCCTTTGGGGGCAGTTTGCCTCGGTGCGTAAGATAGGCGCCATGACGCCCCTCGCCTTCAATTCACTGGTGCCACAAAACCTGCGCCTTCGCTTCCAGCTAGCGCTCGGTGCGCTGCCGCTTGCTTGCATGTTGCTGGCGTTTATCCCCAGCTACTTCTTGGCCCAATGGCTGGAAACGCTCCAGGGTATCCCGGCGCAGGCGCGCCTGTTGGACCATCCCACGGGCTGGATGTGGGTGGCAGCGTTCATGGGGGCCTTGTTGCTGCAATTGCTGTTGGGCTATTTGCTGGGTTGGCTGCTCAATGCCTTGCTGGGTCGCTGGCTGCTGGGCTGGCCGACAGAAAAAATCCGTGCCGTGTATTTGCATTCCCAAGTGCCCCCGGCCTGGCTCAAGCCTGCGGCCGCTGCCTTGGCCGGTGGCCGGGTGGCCATCATCGCGGTCGCACGCTGGGAGCGTGAGCGCAAGGCCGGCGCCCTGCGCTATGTGCTGCGCAAAGGCCTCATCGCTTGGGGCTTGCCCATGTATGTGTTTATGTATGGCGTTCAAACTTTGCTGCGCGGGGAGAGCCTGGAGGCGCAGGAAGCTTTGCGTAGCGCCTTGTTGTGGTTGGGGTGCGGTACCTTTTTCGGCGCTGTCATGTGGTGGGTGTCCGAGTTCAATTACCGCAAACTCAAGGCTAGCCTGGGCCCCTAGAACGCCAAGGCTGCGCGCGGCGCAACGCGCCGGTTCTTTCAATTGTCCGCGCCCGCCAAAAACGCCTGCATATGAAACCGCGCTTGCGCGGGCGAATAGCGCCACTGTGGCGCCACCGGGCAGGCATTGCGCGCCAGGCAGCCGCCGCTCAGGCATTGCTGCTGTGCATCATGGCGCACATGGTCGCGGCAGCGCTCCACGGCAAATTGCTGCCCGTCAAAGGCCTGTACCGGGCAGGCCTGCAGACAAGGCTGCGCGATACAACTTAGGCAGGGGTTTTCATCCAGTGGCGCAGCGTCCATGCTTTGGCTGCAAGCGGCCCGATCATCCGAGTCCACCGTGGGCAAAGCCAAGGCAAAGCGGTAGGCTTGCCACAGGCCATGTTGCGGGTGCAGGCGCAGCATCAAGGGGCTGGGAAACACCGCCTCGCAGCGGCTCGCCCATTGCTGAAACGGGTGGTAATGCGGCTGCAATGGCGAGCCGTCAAAAGGGTAGAGCGCCAGGCCACCAAACTGCAGCGCCAGCGCGTCGCCTATCTGGCGGCTCCAGCGGTCCAGTGGATGGGGAAGCCCGTCATGGGCCAGGGGCGACGATTGAAATTGTGCCCACATCGACCCGCCCACATTGCCCGCCAGCCACAGCACCGCGGCAGGGCGCCCATCGGGCAGGCTGATGGCTTCATGCGCCTGCGGGCAAAAACCGCCGCGCAGATGCAAGCCCTGGGCTTGCAAAGCGGCGCTTAAGGCGGGGCGTAAAGACATCGGTCAGCGCAGTGCCAAGGTGTGAAGCGCAGGGCTCAAGCCTGCAAGACTTTGCGCCGCGGACGGCCCCAGGCAGTGGCGGTCACGGTGGCTTCAAAAAACACATTGCCATCAATGTCATTGTTCACCTGATTGTCTTCCTGGCTGAACACCACCTGGGCGTCCACTGCACCTGCGGCCAGCGCGCGCGCATGCGCTTCCTGGGCTGCCAGGGCGCGGGCTTGGGCGATCGCGGCATTCAGGCCTCTGAAATCTTGCGGGCCATCCGGTGTGAATACTTTGAAGGTGCCGCGCACCGGCTGGGTCACGGTAATGTGCACCCGCTGCGCCACCTGGCCCAGCACCGCGCCTACGGCATTGGCTACCTCGGCATGCGGTGGTACCACCAGGCGCACGCCCAGTCCTTGGGCCACTGCCGGGTAATAGCTGGCCGCCGGCGCGCCCACGCCAACCAGCGGCATGTCGGGCGCAAACTGCAAGGCAAACACCGGCTGTGCCTGGGCGGCTTGGCTGCGCTGGGGCTCGGCCAGGGTTTGCCAGGGAATGTCGTTCAGATCGGTCGGGATAGGGCCTGTTGCGGTGTCGGGCCTGGGCATGGACGGCGCAGAGTCGGCGGCCATAGCCTGTGGCGCGAGCGCTGCGCTATGCCGGGCCAAGGCCATGCTGGTGAGCAGCGCGGCCACTTTGCCCGCGCTGTTTTCGTTCATCTGCCCGGCGTCATTCAGGCCTGCTTCAATCAGCTTGTTGCAAATCGTCTCGGTGACCTTAGCCACCACATCGCGCGCGGGGGCCTGTGCATCGCCCAGCGGCCACTTGCCCAGCCCGTACAAATGGCGCATCTGCCGCGCCCAAATGCGCGCCGCGCACAGCGCCGCTTCCTGGCTCCAGTGAGTGGACATGCCCAGCACATGCGCCGCGTCGCTGGGCGTGAAACCGGTGTAAATCGCCAGCCCTTTGCGCTCCAGGCGCGCAATCGCGCGGGCCAGGTCGCGGTCGTCCATATTGGCCGCCTCCAGGTCCACCGGTCCTTGGCACAAGCGCTCCCAGGCGCGTAGCTCGGAGTCATTGAGGCGGCTTAGATGCGCACTGTCAGCCGACAATGCCTGGGCAAAACGCATCTGGCTGGCATGCGGGCTTTCGGTTTGCTGGCGCTGTAACACGGCCAAAAACTTGGGGTGCTGGTGCACCAAGAGGCTTAGGGGCAGCACGCGGCGCGGGCCTATGGTCAGGCCTTCGCCGCCTTGCAAGCGCACTTCGCTGTCGCCGCCCAGGCCGATGGCATAGACCTTGACCGCCTCTATCATGGGTCGCCAGTTGCCCACCATGGCGCCGTCAAAACTCAGGGCCGGCAGGCCGCCGCGCACCACCGCAATATCGGTGGTGGTGCCACCCATATCGGCAACGATGGCATTGTCCAGTCCGCTCAAAGCGCAAGCGCCCAGCACACTGGCGGCGGGGCCGGACAAGACAGTGCTTACTGGCCTTTGCAAAGCGCTATGCACATTGATGAGCGAACCATCGCCCTTGACCAGCATCAGCGGCGCGTCGATGTGTCGCGCGGCCAATGTGCGCTGCACCGAATCAATCAGGGTTTTGACGTGCGAAATCATGCGTGCATTGAGGGCAGCCGTCAGCGCCCTGCGCGGTGCGCCCAGGCTGGAGGCCAGCTCATGTCCGCAGGTGACCGGCGTGTCGCTGTGTTCTTGCACCCAGGCGCGCAACTGGTTTTCATGCGCCGGGTTGCGCACTGCAAAGGTGGCCGAAATCGCAAACGCCGATACCCGCCCCGCGTGCCTGGCAATGGCGGCGCGGCAGGCCGCCTCGTCCAGCGCGCACAGAGGCAGGCCCGCGGCATCATGCCCGCCGGCCAGGCTTTCAATTGCGTCCAGGCCCAGCAAATCGCCTAGCCCGCTGGTTTTGATTTGCTGCGCGTCATAGCCCACCAGCAGCGCGCAGACCGGCGCGCCTTTGCCTTCGACGACAGAATTGGTGGTCAGCGTGGTAGACAGGGAGACCAAATCCACCTGCGCTAATAATTCTTGCGGCAGACCATCCAAAGACGCGGCAATACCCTGCGCCAAGTCAAAGCGGGTGGTCAGGCTTTTGGATGCCGCCACCACCTCGCGCGCCGCATTGAGTAGTACCGCGTCGGTAAAGGTGCCGCCGGTATCTATCCCTAACGCAAAGCTCATGCGCCAGCTGCGGCGCAAAGCCAGCGAAACAGGTAGTCGGCAAAACTGCGGCGCACGGTCACTTCGTAGTGGCTGCCCGCTTGCTTGCAAAAAATGGTGACATTGGCACGCGAGATATGGCTTTGCGCCACCTGGCCGGCGGCAAAAACGCTGGCGTGGAAATCCAAGGGGCAGCCGCGCGAGAGCAAGTCCGCCGCGCCCGGTCCTTGGACCTGCAGCACCGTATTGCCATGGCCCACGTTCACGACAGCAAAATGCTGACCGGCCAGTGCCTGGCGTAGCGCGGCTTGCAGCGCATCACCTTGCCCGATAGGGCATTGCAACAAGCACTCGTCCGGCCCAAGCCAGAGGAGTTGGCGATCTGCGCCCACACTGGCGGTATTGGCTACTAAGGGCAGTGCCAAACCAGTGACGGTTTGCACGGCGCTACTCAACGCGGCATCTTCCGGATTGCCGCGCAAATTGAGCATGTCCCTTAAGGGCGCTTCGCCAAGCGCTACGGTTTGGCCATCGACCACCAAAGACTTATCGCCCGCGCCTAACAAGGGCGCCAAAGGGCTTTGCAAAACAGCATCAGACATGGTGGCGTTTTCCTTCAGGATCGTAAAATACGGTGCTGCCCACGGTGGCGCGTACGGTGCGGCCATCGGCCAGCGGTATTTGCACTTGCTGGCCGCTGCGCTGGTGGCCGTTGCGCACCAGCGCCATGGCAATCGAACGCTTGAGCGCGGGGCTGTAGTAGCTCGAAGTCACATGGCCCAGCATGGGCACCGGCGTAACTGCGGGTGCACCCACTTCGGTAATTTGCGCACCCTCAGGCAAGACGATGGCCGGGTCGTCGGTGAGCAAGCCCACCAGTTCTTTGCGGTTGGGGCCTGCGGTATGGCTGCGCGACAGCGAACGGCGACCTAAAAAGTCTTTGGTTTTGGACACCATGGCGCCCATGCCCAAGTCGTGCGGTGTCACCGAGCCATCGGTATCCTGGCCGACAATGATGTAGCCTTTTTCCGCGCGCAACACGTGCATCGTTTCGGTGCCATAGGGCGTGATGTTGAACGCTTCGCCCGCCGCCATGAGCGCTGCCCAGACCGCAGCGCCATAGTGCGAGGGCACATTCACCTCGAAGGACAACTCACCCGAAAAGCTAATGCGCATAATGCGCGCCGCCACCCCGGCCACCGTGCCTTCGCGGTAGCTCATAAAGGGGAAGGCGGCCAGCGACAAGTCCACGTCTTTGCAGACTTTTTCCAGCACCGCCCGCGCTTGGGGGCCGACCAAGCCGAAGGTGCTCCAGTGGTCGGTGATGCTGGTCATATAGACCTGCATGTCGGGCCATTCTGTTTGTACCCAGCGCTCCATCCAACCGAGCACACGCGCCGCGCCGCCGGTGGTAGTGGTCATCACAAAATGGTTCTCGGCCAGGCGCACAGTGACGCCATCGTCATAGACCATGCCGTTTTCATCGAGCATCAGGCCGTAGCGCGCTTTGCCCACCTCCAGCTTGAGCCAGGGGTTGGTGTACATCCAGTTGAGCAGCTTGGCGGTGTCCGGTCCTTGGATGTCAATCTTGCCCAGCGTCGATGCGTCCATGATGCCCACGCCTTCGCGCACCGCCATCACTTCGCGGTGCACCGCCTGGTGCATATCTTCATTGCCCTTGGGGAAGTACCAGGGGCGCTTCCACTGGCCCACGTCTTCAAACAAGGCACCGGCGGCAATATGCAACTGGTGCGGGCTGGTGTGGCGCGCTGGGTCAAACAAATCGCCCCGGTCCACACCGGCCAAGGTGCCAAAGGTGATGGGGATGTAATTAGGCCGAAAGGTGGTGGTGCCCACCTGGCCGATGGGCTTGCCCAAAGCGCGTGCGGCCAGCGCCATGCCGTTGATATTGCCCAGCTTGCCCTGGTCGGTGCCAAAGCCCATGGCGGTGTAGCGTTTGATATGTTCAATCGACTCAAAGCCTTCGCGCACCGCCAGTTCAATGTCCGCTGCGCCTACGTCGTTTTGGTAATCGACAAAGGCTTTGCTGCGGCGTGAGACTGCCTGGCCGGTTTCGGCAATCCAAAAGGGCGCTATCGCCTCAGCCGCTGCTTCGCTGACTTGGTAGCTGCTGGCTTGCGCTGCAAAGCCTGCGCTGTGCGCGGCTTGTGCACCGGCCTGGCTGGCCGCTGCCAGCGTTTGCGTCAAACCGAACTGGGCGGCGCCGGCGCCCACAATCTGTTGGTCCGCGATTGCTGCGCCGGGCGTGAAGCAGCACAAGGCCTCGTTCCACACGGCTTTGCCGCCCGCGTGCGAATACAAGTGGATCGCCGGGTTCCAGCCACCGGCCATGCCCAGGGTGTCGCAGGCCAGCACGCGCCGCGCGCCACTGGCTTTGCCACCGCTCATCGCGGCCAGTTCGATGCTGCTCACGCGCACGCTGCCATGGGCTTGCACCGGCACATGGTTGCGTAGCACGGTGATACCGGCGTTTTGTGCTTGCTCCGCCGAAACGCCAGCAGTTGCGTTGCCTGCGCGGGTATCGACCACGCTCACGTTTGCACCGGCCTTACGCAGCACCAGTGCGTCGGCATAGGCGCTGTCGTTATTCGTCAGCAGCACGATGTTTTTACCCGCGAGTACGCCGTACAGCGTGGCGTAATCGGCCAGTGCCGAGGACAGCATCACACCGGGCAAGTCGTTATTGCCAAACACCATGGGCCGCTCATGTGCGCCAGTGGCCAGCACCACTTGGCTTGCGCGCACGCGCCATAGGCGCTCGCGAAAGCCCTGGCGCTGCGCCAGCGGCAGGTGGTCGCTCAGCGCTTCGCGCACCGTTAAGAAGTTGTAATCGTGGTAACCAAACACCACGCCCCGGGAGATGATGCGCACATCGGGCATGGCCTGCAGTTCGGCCACCGCAGCGCGCACCCAGTCGCTGGCCGAATGGCCGTCTATGGTGCCGGTGCAGCGGTGCGCTGCGCCACCGAGCTCGGCTTGTAACTCGGCCACGATCACCCGCGCGCCGCTGCGCCCCGCAGCCAGCGCTGCGGCCAGACCGGCGATGCCGCCACCGGCCACCAACACATCGCAATGGATGTTCTGGTGTACATAGCGCGACGTGTCTTGCACCTCAGGCGCTGCGCCCAGGCCACCGGCCTTGCGGATAAATCGCTCGTAAAACATCCAGGCCTTGGCCGGCCACATAAAAGTTTTGTAATAAAAACCCGCCGGAAACAGGGGCGTGCCCCAGCGGTTGGGACTGAGCAGGCGCGAGAGCAAGCCGGGCCAGCCGTTGACGCTCTCGGCATACAAGCCCTCGTACAACTCGACCTCGGGCATCTTGGCGTTGGGAATGGTGTGCGCACCGCGCTCTACCTGCACCAGTGCCGACGGTTCTTCAATACCGGAGGTCACGATGCCGCGTGGGCGGTGGTATTTCCATGACCGCGAAAACAAGCTTTCGCCTGCCGCCAGCAAGGCCGAAGCCAGGGTGTCGCCGGCATAGCCGCTAAAGCTGCGGCCATTGAAGGTGAAGCGGACCGGGGTTTTGCGGTCGATGCGGCTGCCCAGGTTCGGTACACGTTGCCCGCTCATGCTGCGGCTCCTGCGCCGGGCGCGCCATCTGGGTTTTCGCCAGGTTTGTAAAACTTGCTGAACTGGTAGCTCACGGTATTGCGCTCGGCATTGAACCAGCGGCGGCAACCTGCGGAGTGCAGCCATTGTTCGCGGTGCAGCCCTTTGGGGTTTTTGCGCATGAACAAATAGTCACCCCATTGCGCGTCGCTCAGGGCATCGGTATCCAGCGGCCGCGCAATATGCGCCTCGCCGCCACAGCTAAATTCACTTTCGGCGCGCGGGCCGCACCAGGGGCAGGTAATTTTTAGCATTTCAGTTGTTGCTCAATGTTTTTTTAAATACAGGTTTCGGCCGGTTGGCCGAGCTACTTTCTTTTGCTTCGCCAAAAGAAAGTAAGCAAAGAAAAGGCGAGCCAAAGGCCGCGCAAAGCCCCAAGCCATTGACTACGACTGCCGCGGCCACCCATCTCAGCACGCAAATCCGTATCGCAAGCGCTCGCACCAAAGTCTCTAACAGGCCCAAAAAAAGAAATTGGCTGTTCAAGCTCCCCTTCACCCCGGCGGGGATGAAGGGGCGGGGGGGAAGCGGGGGGTAAATATCAACCATATCCAAACCTCAATGCGCCACACCCGCCGCACCATGCTCATCAATCAGGTGCCCGGTGTTAAAGCGATTGAGTTCAAAAGCTGCGTTGAGGGCATGTGGCCGGTCTTGCGCCATGGTGTGTGCCATCACCCAGCCCGAGCCGGGGGTGGCTTTGAAGCCGCCGGTGCCCCAGCCACAGTTGAAGTACAGGCCTTGGATGTGGGTCTTTGAAATGATGGGGCAGGCATCGGGTGCCACGTCCACAATGCCGCCCCACTGGCGGTTCATGCGCACGCGCCGAAAGATGGGGAAGAGTTCGCAAATCGCTTGCAGCGTGTGCTCGATGATGGGGAAGCTGCCGCGCTGGCCGTAGCCCACATAAGCGTCTATGCCGGCACCAATCACCAAGTCGCCTTTGTCGGACTGGCTGGCGTAGGCGTGGATGGCGTTGGACATCACGACCGTATGCAAAATCGGTTTCATGGGCTCGGACACCAGCGCTTGCAGCGGGTGGCTTTCCAGCGGAAGACGGATGCCGGCCATGCTGGCAATCACGCTGCTATGCCCGGCTGCCACCACGCCGATTTTTTTGCTCTTGATCACGCCGCGCGTGGTCTCTATGCCCACGACCTGATCGCCTTCGCGCTGCACGCCAATCACTTCGCAGTTTTGGATGATGTCCACGCCCAGGCGGTCCGCCGCGCGCGCAAAGCCCCAGGCAATCGCATCGTGGCGGGCTACGCCGCCGCGCGGCTGGAAGGACGCACCCATGACCGGGTAGCGCAGGCTGTCGCTGGTGTTCATGATGGGCACCATGGCCTTGATTTGCGCGGGCGTCAGCACCACGCCATCGACGCCATTCAAGCGGTTGGCATTGACGCGGCGTTCGATGTCGCGCATGTCTTGCAGGGAGTGGCCCACATTCATCACGCCGCGCTGGCTGAACATGGTGTTGTAGTTCAGGTCTTGCGACAAGCCTTCCCACAGTTGCAAGGCTTTTTCATACAGATGCGTGGCGTCGTCCCATAAGTAGTTGGAGCGCACGATGGTAGTGTTGCGCGCGGTGTTACCGCCGCCCAGCCAGCCGCGCTCGACGACTGCGATGTTGCGCATGCCATGTTCTTTGGCCAGGTAATAAGCGGTGGCTAAGCCGTGGCCGCCGCCGCCGACGATGATGGCGTCATAGCTGGATTTGGGCTCGGGGCTGCGCCATTGTTTTTGCCAGTTCTCGTGGTAAGACATGGCGTTGCGCGCCAGCGCGAAAATAGAAAAGTGGCTCACATGGATACTTTCATTGCGGCATGAGGGATGGATTGAAGGGCCCCGAAGCCGGGGCTTGCGGTGCGGCGCTAGTGGCCGGATCTAAGCAGGCCGTTGTGCATTGCAGATAGCTGTTGTCGCACTGCTGCTTTTGCTCCAGCGCCTCGTTTTTATCCTGGCTATATTTATCCTGGCGCTGCTGCAGCCAGGAAGCCGAGTCAGAGGTGTTTTCCGGTTGCGAGCGCCACAGGCTACTGCGGTTGAAAAGAAATATGCGCGCGCTTTCCAACCAGCCGGGCCGGCCAATGTCTTTGACACACTGGGTTTTTTCTGAATTGCACATATGGCGGCACATGCCGACCTGCTGCGCCATGGCAGTGGCCCCTGCGCAGATGAGGCACAGCGTCACATACCGTCGGATCCATTTTTTTAGCAACACAATGGCCATTTAACATTCGATCACATTGACGGCCAGCCCGCCCCGGCTGGTCTCTTTGTATTTTGTCATCATGTCGCGCCCGGTATCGCGCATGGTTTTAATCACCTGGTCCAGCGACACAAAGTGGGTGCCGTCGCCGCGCATGGCCATGCGCGCCGCATTCAGGGCTTTGACCGAGCCCATGGCGTTGCGTTCGATGCAGGGAATCTGCACCCGTCCGCCCACCGGGTCACAGGTCAGGCCCAGGTTGTGCTCCATGCCGATCTCCGCGGCGTTTTCTACTTGGGCCGGGCTGCCGCCCATCACGGCCGCCAGCCCCGCAGCCGCCATCGAGCAGGCTACGCCCACTTCGCCCTGGCAACCCACTTCGGCGCCGCTGATGGAGGCGTTTTCTTTGTACAAAATGCCAATAGCCCCAGCGGTGAGCAAGAAGTCACGTATGCCTTGCTGGTTGGCGCCCGAAATAAAGCGCTCGTAGTAGTGCATGACTGCCGGCATGATGCCCGCCGCACCATTGGTGGGCGCTGTCACCACGCGGCCCCCAGCGGCGTTTTCTTCGTTCACCGCCATGGCATAGACGTTGACAAAATCCAAAATTGTCAGCTGGTCGCGCAGTCCTTCTTCGGGGCGGCTGCTCAGGCTGCGGTGCAATTCGGCAGCCCGGCGCTTGACCATCAGGTTGCCGGGCAGATGGCCATCGGTGCGTATGCCGCGTGCCACGCAGGCCTTCATGGCGTCCCAGATCGCGTCCAAGCCGGCATCGACCTCCGCATCGGTGCGCCAGGCGTGCTCATTGGCGCGCATCACTTGGGCAATCGACATGCCCGTGCTGCTTGTGATGTCTAGCAAGGCATCACCACTCAAAAATGGATAGGCCAGTACGGTGCGGTCGGCCACGATGCGCGGCGCTTCGTGGGTGGCGGCGTGTTCGGCATCGGCGTCTTCCTGCGACACCACAAATCCGCCGCCCACCGAAAAATAGCGCCGCTCCTGCAGCAGGCCCCCTGCTGCGTCCAAAGCCATGAACTTCACGCCATTGGGGTGGAAGGACAGGGTTTCGCGCCGCAAAAACAGCACATCGCTTTTTTCAGCGAAGGCAATCGGGTGGTTGCCCTGCAGCTGGAGGACTTTTTCTTTGCGGATTTTTTTTAGCCGCGCATCGATGCTGTCCGGGTCTATGCTGTCGGGCATCAGGCCTTCTAGGCCCAGCATCACGGCAGTATCGGTGCCGTGGCCTTTGCCGGTGGCGCCCAGCGAGCCGTACAAACGCACTTCCACACGGGCGGTGGCCGCAAGCATGCCGTCCTGCGCCAACGCTTTGGCGAACATGGCGGCCGCCTTCATCGGCCCTACGGTATGCGAAGACGAGGGGCCGATTCCGATCTTGAAAAGGTCAAAAACGCTCAAAGACATGGATGAAACCCTATAAAGCCGCAGACAAGGATTGTGAAGTGGGCGCGCACCTGCCTATTGTTCGCCATACGACGCGCCACGACGCCAGTGCGACAGGACCTCTGGCGTTTAGATGCAAGTAGGTGTCGCAGTATGACTTGGGCTAGGCTTGGGCACTGGGGATACTCATCGATGCCCCGAGCTTTGTACCGACTGGAGATTTGCCATGGATGATAGTGTGACCCTGAGTGCCGCCGACAGCGCGCCCCGCACCCGCCGCAGCGCTGGCGGCCGCGAAGCCAAGCGCGCCTTGCGCTCGGCCCGCAGCGTACAGGCCGCGCCTTTTATTACGCGCAACATTCCCTTTTACGAAGTGCTAGATGAAGAGGGACTGGCCATCATCGAGCGCAATGCCAACACGATCTTGGAAGAAGTCGGCATCGATTTTCGCGACGACGCAGAAGCGCTGGACATCTGGCGCAAAGCCGGGGCTGAAGTCACGGGCGAGCGTGTGCGATTTCCTGGCGGCATGTGCCGCGCCATTGTGCAAGCCAGCGCGCCACGCCAATTTACCCAATATGCGCGCAATCCGGCGCACAACGTCGTCATCGGCGGCAAGAACACCGTGTTTGCCCCCTCCTATGGTTCACCCTTTGTGCGCGATCTGGACAAAGGCAGGCGTTACGCCACCTTGCATGACTTTGAAAACTTTGTGAAGCTGGCCTATATGGCCAATTCGATTCACCACAGTGGCGGCACGATTTGCGAGCCGGTGGACCTGCCGGTGAACAAGCGCCATTTCGACATGGTCTATGCGCACATGAAGTACAGCGACAAGCCCTTTATGGGCTCGGTCACCAAACCCGAGCGCGCGCAAGACACCGTGGAAATGGCGGCGCGCCTGTTTGGCGACAACTTTATCGACCCGGCCACCGGCAAAAACCGCACCGTCTGCATCAGCCTGATCAACGCCAACTCGCCGATGACCTTTGACGAGACCATGCTGGGCGCGGCCAAGGTCTATGCGCGGGCCAACCAGGCCACCATCATCACGCCTTTTATTTTGGCGGGCGCGATGTCGCCGGTTACCGTGGCCGGCACTTGCGCGCAAACACTGGCCGAAGCACTGGCCGGCATGGCTTTTGTGCAACTGGTCAACCCTGGCGCGCCAGTGGTGCTGGGCAGTTTCGCCTCTTCGGTGTCCATGCAGTCGGGCGCCCCCACTTTTGGTACGCCGGAACCGGCACTGGTGCTGTATGTGATGGCCGCCCTGGCGCGCCGTCTGGGCGTGCCCTTTCGCTCCGGTGGCGGCTTGTGCGGCTCCAAGATCGCGGATGCGCAAGCCGCCTCCGAATCGGCCAACACCATGATTCCCACCTGCCTGGCCGGCGTCAACTTTGTGCTGCATACCGCCGGTTGGCTCGAAGGCGGCTTGTCCATGGGCTATGAAAAATTCATCATGGACTGCGACCAGGCCGGCATGATGCACACCTTGATGGCCGGTGTGGACATGAGCGAGAACGGCCAGGCCATGGACGCCATCCGCGAAGTCGGCCCGGGCAAACACTTTTTGGGTTGCGCCCACACCCAGGCCAACTTCGAAACCGCGTTTTACCGCTCGCCGATTACCGACAACAACAGCTTTGAGCAATGGGAAGCCGAAGGCGGCGTCGACCTGTCGGTGCGCGCCAATTCCCTGTGGAAGAAAAACCTGGCGGAGTACGAAGCGCCGGCCCTGGACCAGGCCGCCGACGAGGCCGTCCTGGACTACGTCAACCGGCGGAAAGCTTCGTTTCCAGACTCCAATATCTAAGGAGTCTGGCACCTGCGGTGCCAATCGCGTCCGTCAGGGTCCTTGACCGATGTTGCGTTATAGGCAGATTGCCTTCCTACGCCCGTATTGTTGATTTTCAAATCAACAACGACCAAGATAGACAAAGCGCGTAGTCGCGCACAAAATTTGCTTGAACACTTTGCTTTCTTTTGGGCTTCAACCATGGTGACTACTCCCCCGATTCTCCGCCCCATAGCATCTGAGCTAAAAACCGATCGTCTGCATTTGCGCGCCCCCAGAGAAGGTGACGGTGAACGGGTTTATGAAGCCGTGGTGGAAACCTTGGATCAACTTCGCGCCTGGCCCGCATCGCTTCCCTGGGCCCTGGTGGAGCCATCGGTAGCGGTTTCTGAAACCTTTTGCCGCGAAAGCGCGGCCGCGTTTATCAAGCGATCTACCCTGGTGTATCTGGTTTTCGATCATGCTGGTAACTTCGTAGCGAGCACCAGTTTGCATCGTATCAATTGGGCTGTACCTAAATTTGAAGTTGGGTATTGGTGCAGAGCCAGTCGGCAGCACCAAGGTTTAATGACCGAGGCGCTCGGAGCACTGATGCGCTACGCCTTTGACGGACTCGGTGCGCAGCGCGTAGAGGCCTTTACCGAAGAACAGAATCTTGCCAGCAGATTACTGTGCGAGAAATTCGGCATGCAGCTTGAAGGCATTATGCGCAAGGACCGCATTACGCCCAGTGGGTCAGTGCGCAATACCTGTATTTACGCGGCAGTCGCCTCAGACCAATAGCGCGGCGGTCTGCGCCACATTTCGCGCTATGGCGCGCTGTGGACGCTGGCCGGGCTCTAAGCCGCCGCCTTTTGCCGCTTAGCCAATACCTCGTCCAACCAATCCACGCGCATTTCGGGCACGGCGGTGATCAGTTTTTGGGTGTAGGGGTGTTCGGGGTTTTCGAAGATTTTGTCGGTGGTATCAAAGGCCACAAACTGGCCTTGCAACATCACAGCCGTGCGGTGGGCGATGCGGTGCACCACGTCCAGGTCGTGGGTGATCAGGATGTAAGACAGGCCTAACTCGCGCTGCAATTTGCGCAGTAGCGTCAAGATTTCTTCAGCCACCAGCGGGTCTAGCGCCGAGGTGGGCTCGTCCAGGATGATGAGGTCGGGCTTGGCCGCCAGCGCGCGGGCGATGCAGACGCGCTGCTTTTGCCCGCCGGACAACTGGCCCGGGCGGCGCTCCAGGTAGTCCTGCGGCAACTCCACCAGCGTCATCAGTTCCTTCGCGCGCGCGTTGACTTCGGCGCGCCCGACATCGAAATAAAACTCCACCGGCCGGCCGATGATCTCGCGCAGTGTCTGGCGCGGGTTGATCGCCACATCCGGGATTTGGTACACCAGCTGAATCGTGCGTTTAAGCTCTTTGCTGCGTTGTTTGAGCATGGCGGGAAGCGCCTTGTCCTGAAACAAAATCTTCCCGCTGCGCGGGGGTAGCAGGCCGGTGATGATGCGCGCCAGCGTCGATTTGCCCGAGCCCGATTCGCCGACCACGGCCACGGTTTCGCCGCGCTGCACGTCCAAGGACACGCCGCGTACCACATGGAAATCGCCGTAAAAGGCGTGGCAGTCTTGTACCTTCAACACGGTTTCCGGCTGCACCGTGGCGCCCACGGCGCGCTCGCTGGCTGCCGCACCGCGCACCGCTACCAGACGCGCGGTGTAGTCCTGCCGCGCCTCGTGCAGGATTTGCTGCGTCAGGCCTTCTTCGACTTCTTTGCCGTGGCGCAGCACCTTGATGCGGTCGGCCACTTGGGCTACGACGGCCAAATCGTGGGTGATGTACAAGGCCGCCGTGCCGTACTGGCGGATCAGGGACTTGAGCAAAATCAGCACTTCAATTTGGGTGGTCACATCCAGCGCGGTGGTGGGCTCGTCCAGCACCAGTACGTCCGGACGGCAAGACATGGCCATGGCCGCCATAGCGCGCTGCAATTGCCCGCCCGAGACCTGGTGCGGGTAGCGACTGCCAAAGTTTTGCGGGTCCGGCAGGTCCAGGGCCACAAACAATTCGCGTGCCCAAGCCTCGGCCTGGGGGCGGGTCATCAGCTTGTGCAGCACCGGCGCCTCGCAGACCTGGTCCATCAGGCTGTGGGCGGGGTTGAAAGCGGCAGCGGCCGATTGGGCGATATAGGCAATGCGCTTGCCGCGCACCTGGCGCCGGCCTTCGGCATCCAGCGCGCGTATGTTCACGCCATCGAGCACCACTTCGCCTGCCGCGATATGCAGGCCGGCACGGGCGTAGCACATGCTGGACAAGCCGATGGTGGATTTACCAGCACCGCTTTCGCCGATCAGGCCCAGCACTTCGCCGCGCTGCAATTGCAGATCGACGTTGTCCACAATGACGTTGCCCGCGACGCTCAGCAGCCGCAAGCCGCTGATACTCAAAATAGTAGAGTCTTCCATAGCCTGCGGTCTTTCTTAGAGTTCAGCCTGTGCGCCCGAGGGCCGCGCATCAATCGACAGCATCCAGTCCACCACCAGATTGACCGACACCGTCAGCAGCGCAATAGCGGTGGCGGGGTAAATCGGCGCCATCATGCCGAAGTTAATCGCGGCGGCGTTCTCGCGCACCATGCCGCCCAGATCGGCATACGGGGGTTGGATGCCCAGGCCTAGAAAAGACAGGCCGGCGATAAACAAAAAGTTAAAGCAAAAACGCAGTCCGAATTCGGAGACCAGCGGCGCCCAGGCATTGGGCAAAATTTCACGGGTAATCACCCACCACAGACCTTCGCCGCGCAGGCGCGCCGCTTCCACATATTCCATCACCGTCAGGTTCATACCCAGGGCCCGGGACAGGCGGAACACGCGGGTCGAGTCCAGCACTGCAATCGTCAAAATCAAGGTGGGGATGCTGGAGCCAAAAACGCCCAAAATAATCAGCGCAAAAATCAGGCTGGGGATGGACAGCATGACATCAACCAAGCGGGTGAAAAAAATGTCCACACCCCCACCCATGACCGCACTGACCAGGCCGGTCAGGATGCCGATCAAAAAAGACAAGGCGGTAATCGCCAGCGCTACGCCAATCGTCATCCGACTGCCATACATCATGCGGGTCAGCATGTCGCGCCCGATCTGGTCGGCACCGAAAAGCATCTTTACCGAAGGCTCGTCCCAGGTGCCGCCGACATTGGCCGACTCGGAGTAGGGCGCGATCCAAGGTGTGAACACCGAGATAAATATAAAAAGGCCGACCACTGCGATGCCAAAGGCGGCAGAGGCGGTGAGTTTGTGTCCGAAGAGTTTCATGGCTTTAGCGAATCGAATATGGCTTAGCGCTGGTGGCGCAGACGCGGGTTGACCAGAATGACCAAGATGTCGGCCAGCGTATTGAGCAGCACAAACACCGTTGCAAAAGTCAGGCCACAGGCTTGGATCACGGGTACATCGCGTTTGGACACGCCATCGACCATGTACTGGCCCAGGCCGGGATAGACAAACACCGCCTCGATCACCACCACGCCCACTACCAGATAGGCCATATTGAGCGCGATCACGGTAATGATGGGCGCAGCCGCATTGGGCAGGGCATGGGTCACGATGACGCGTTTGCGCGGCGCACCTTTGAGAAAGGCCATTTCGATATAGGGTGTGGACATGACCGCCAGCACTGAACTGCGCGTCATGCGCAACATATGCGCTGCGACCAAGAGCGTGAGCGTAATCGCGGGCAGCGTGGTTTGGAACACCCGGTCACCGAAGCCCATGCTGTTGGACACCAT
>JBBAPY010000019.1:0-21165 GCA_040400635.1 Rhodoferax sp. | reverse complement strand
CCTCCCTGGGACGCGGTGCTGGCGCTACCCGGCGCGCATTTGCACTTGTACGGCAAGCGCCAGGCGCGTCCCGGCCGCAAGATGGGCCACCTGACCTTGACCGCCAACAGCCCGCAAGCGGCGCGCGCCAGCGCACTTGAGGCGGCGCGGATTTTGGGAATTGAAGCGTTTTAAACGCTTTTGCGCATTTTTGGCGCCTATTTACCCGCTTACCCCATGATTTTGCAAGTCCATGAAAGCTCCAGTCTGCCGCACTGCGAGCGGGTGTTGCGCCAGGGCGGATTGCTCGGCCTGCCCACCGAGACCGTCTATGGCCTGGCAGCGGACGCGGACGACGCCCAAGCGGTGGCGGCCATTTTTGCCGCCAAAGGCCGTCCGGCAGACCATCCGCTGATCGTGCATGTGGCCGATATGGACGGCGGCCTGAGCGGCGCGCGCTATTTCGCCCGCGAAATTCCTGAATTTGCCATGCGCCTGATGCAAGCCTTTTGGCCTGGACCGCTGACCTTGATACTGCCGCGCCGCGACGGGGTGGCTGCTGCCGCTGCCGGCGGACAGGACTCGGTGGGCCTGCGCTGCCCGGCGCACCCGGCCGCCCAGGCCTTGTTGCGCGCCCTGCGCCACAGTGCGCAAGGCAGCGTGGTCTGGGGCCTGGCTGCGCCCAGCGCGAACCGTTTCGGGCGCGTCAGCCCGACCACGGCGCAGCACGTCCACAGCGAATTCAACACGGGGCGGAAGGCCGATGACCCTGGCGCATTGCTGATTCTGGACGGCGGGCCCAGCGACGTGGGCATTGAATCGACGATAGTCGATTGCACCCGCGGTGCGCCCGTGCTTTTGCGCCCGGGGGCGGTCAGCCTAGAAGCGCTGGCGCTGGCCTGTGGCCAAGACGTTCGCCTTGCGCACGAGATGCCAAGCAACCAGGCCACGCCGCGCGCCTCGGGCACTTTGGCTGCGCACTACGCGCCGGACGCCAAAGTGCGTCTGATGGAGACCGCCGCCTTGCAACAAGCCTTGCAGCCGGGCTCCGGGCAACGCCAGGCGGTGGCGGGACGCATCGGTGTCTATATGCGCACGCGGCCCGGCATTTCGGCCCATGAGGCAGCCCAACCCCATGGCGGCTTGGAAGGCCGGGCGCCGCAACTCGTGCTGCGCGCCATGCCCCAGGACGCGGCGCGCGCAGCACAGCATTTGTTTGCCGCCTTGCGCGCGCTCGACGACGCGGGGGCCGAGGAAATTTGGGTGGAAGCCACTCCCCAGAGCATGGAGTGGGCCGGCGTGGCGGACCGCTTGCAACGCGCAAGCGTTGCATAGTCGCTAAAACTCTATTTATCTACGGTAAAAACCGTTAAAACGCCCGTATAAGCGTACAAATGCTGGTGGGCAATTTCTCCGGCAGCAAAAAATCCGATTAAGGGTACATCGCCCAAAGCGTGGCGCACAATCTGCATTTCTGCGCTTGCCCCACCAAAGTGGGGCCCGCCGCGCCCAGTGCAGCTGATGTATAGGGCGCCGGCAATGCCTTTTTGCACCGGCGCAGACGCACTACTGCCCAAAGCGGTGGCCCCCACCGCCTGCGGCTCGAGCATCTCCTCTGGGCTGAGTTCTTCGCGTATTTCGGCGCAAATGCGCGTTAAGTCCGCGCGCGCGGCCTGCACATTGCGCTGGCAAAAAGCCAGTTGCCCGCCGACGCGGGCCTGGTCGCTCAGCGCGATGCCCCGGTGGCCGGGGTCTAGGCCGACGATGTGGCGGACCAGCACGTCGCTGCCGAAGTTGCCCGTTTTGCGAACCGCAGCACTGTCGCTGCCCGTGGGCGGATTGGCCAGGCCAACCAAGGTATTGCGTACCGCTTGCAATGCTTCTTGGGGTCGCTCCAGCGAAATCGACAAATCTGACAGCAGCGCGTCCAAAGCCGGTTCGCCGTCCAGGCTGAGCACCAGGTTGTGATTCGCTTCGGTAATCACGCGGGCGCGCGACACCGGCTTGCATCCCTGGGTGACACGCGAGACCACTGCAATTTCCGGTCCGAAAGCCACGCCGCTTAAACCGCCGCTGAATACGCCCTTGGCCAGGCCTTGGCCGCTCAGGTTGCCATCGGCCGCCAGCGCAAATTGCACGCTTTTACCGCGGCTGCTGGCCAAGCCGCCAAACAAATAGCCGGTCTCGGTACGTCCCGACATTTCGGCCAGCAATTCAGGCAGATCCGCCGTGGCGCCATCAGCATGCACCAGTGCGGTATAGGCTTCAAAGCCCAGACTTAAGGGCGAAACCCCGGAAAAAACGCGGTATTGGTCAGACGGCAAATCCAGCAGCATGACCGCCATGGCCGGTTCGTCGAAATACTCCACATTGTTGGCAGCAATGCCAATGCCAACCGTGCCCGACCAGTCGGTAACCGAGGGCAGCTCGGCGCTCAAGTGGTCCAAGATTTCCTGCGCGTCCTGCGCGTAATGGTCGGTGATATAGAGCAGTGCCAGCGTGGGCGTAACCGCATGCAGCGAGCTCGACATCTGGCCGCGCAACTGCGCCAGCACCAAAGCGCTAGCGCTTTGCCACTGGGGGTGCGTAGCGTGCGCGTAAGAAAAAGTTTGCATGGTGGGTTATTGAGGGGCGCGCGCGCGACGTTTTAGTTGGCACTGCGGCGTGGCTTGGCGCTCTTTTTAGCCGCCGTGGTTTTGCGTGGCGCTTTGCCTGCGGTTTTGGCTGCGGCGGCCTTTGATTGGGTGGCGCCGGGTTTGCCGGCGGCTTTCGCACTCTGGACTACCGCCGCACTGTGCTTGGCCGCATCCTGGAGCGCTGTGCTGGCAATGTGCTGGAATTGCTGGGTAAGCGCACCCCATAGCTGCATCGGGTCTATCACCTTGCTGGCAGCGGGCTCTGCTTCGGGCGCAGGCGGCGGCGCGGCAGCAGCTGGCGGTGCAGGCTCGGGTGCGGCAGCGGCTTGCGCGGCGCCGGGCATGCCCATGGTGAAGTTCATCCCCTTTAAGGTTTCCATGGTCATTTTTTGCACTTCCAGCGCCTGGATGGTGGCACTGAGTGCGCGGGCGTTTTGGTCCAGCCAAAACTGCACATGCTTGAGCTCTTCGATGCGCTTTTCCAGGTCCTCGACCTTGAGGCTGGGCACCAGCCACTGCGCCATATTAGGCATCGCCGATGGACTGCTACCGGCGCCACCTGCGGCCTTGGCCAGGTTTTGCAAAAAGTCAAACCCGGGAACAAATTTGCCGAATCCTGCGGTATCTGAACTGCTCATGGGCGAAGCTCCTGGGTTGTGCTGTGCGCGCCATGCGACGCAGCCCAAGCTTACCTGAAGCGCACGCTCAGGGTGCCCCGCAGGCGCTCACCGCCACTGCATCTGGCTTTCGCGGTGGGGCAGGCGCGCGGCCTGCTGCTTACCACTCGCCGCCGGAATCGCCACCGCCGCTATCGGCTGCGTCCCAGCCGCTGCCTGAGCCGGTATCAAAACTGCCCATATCGGGCGCGGGGGGCGTATCGAATGGGACATAGCCTTCATTAGCCGCTGGTGCGTGTGGCGCTTGGCCCGCATTGGCATTGCCGCCTTCCATGGCTTTGCTCAAAGCGTAACCGGCGGCCAATCCGGCCACGCCGCCGAGCACGGCACCGCCGATGCCCGAGCCCGCTTGCGGCTGTGCACCATAGCCGCCATAGGGCGCAGGCGCCATGGCGCCGCCAGGGGCATAGCCCGGCGCACCGGGGTAGGCACCCATGGGCATGGGGGGGCGCGGCGCTTGGCTGCGGCGAATCAGTACGAATAACAGGATGAGCAATAGCGCGCCGCCCACCACGTAGCCCATGGGAAAGGACGATCCGCTGGCGGCGGGCACCGCGGCGTTATGCGCGGCTACGGGGGCCGGGTTGAGCGTCTGACCGGTCGCGGCCGTCTTGGCCGCAGCGGCAGCGGCGCTGACCTTGTCCACAGTTTGGGAAAATTTGTCGGGGCTGGAGGCAAATTTCAGCGAAGGGTCAATGGCTCGGGCCTGGTTCAGCTGCGCCAGGGCCTCGTCGTAGCGCTTAGCGCGGGCCAGCACTTCGCCCAGCTCGTAGTGGGCTTTAGCGCTGTTGGGCTTTTCTTTGAGGACCTCGTGTAACAGGGTTTCGGCGCGGGCCAGGTCGCCAGATTCGACGGCGGCGCTAATGTCTTTGGGACTGGGCAGGGCCAGCGCCAGGCTGCACACCAGGGCCAAGAAGGTGATGGATATCGAACGCATAGACGGCACAAGTGAAAAACGCATGGCAAAGCTTTCAAGTTAAACCGGTCCCCACTGTAGGCGAACCGCATGTCAGTTAGGGCAAGGCTTAGTAAAGAAACTTAGCAACTACCATTGCGCCGACAATACCCCACATGTGCAGCCATTACCAAGGCATTCAAGGGCGCGAACGGTTTGAACGCCATTTCGGTATCGCCCTGCCTGAGGACACAGGGCAGGCCGATGTGTGGCCGGGCTATCGGGCGCTTTTTATCCGCGACGCACCGGCGGGCACAGCCCCGACTGCGAGCCATTGGCAGGCGCTGACGGGTTTGTTCGGCCTGGTGCCGCAGTGGTCTACCGACTTGCGTATGACGCGCCACACCTACAACGCGCGCAGCGAAACCGCTTTTGAGAAACCCAGCTTTCGCGATGCCTGGCGGCGCGGCCAGCATTGCATCATTGCCGCCGAGGCCTTGTTTGAGCCGGACTGGCGCAGCGGGCGGGCGGTGGCCGCGCGCCTTGGCAGCGCCGACGGTGCGCCGCTGGGCGTCGCCGGTCTATGGTCCTGCTGGCGTGCGCAGGAGCAGGAAATTTTTAGCTTCACCATGCTGACAGTGAATGCCGACGACCATCCCGTGATGCGACTGATGCACAAACCGGGGGAGGAGAAGCGCATGGTAGTGGTACTGCCGCCACAGCACTATGGAGACTGGCTGGGCATGCCGGCGCGCGATAGCCTGGCTTTTCTGCAAGCCCAGCGCGACCCCGAACGGCTCGTCCTGACCTAATGCGCGCGCCTACCAGCGGGCACGCTTAAGAAAGCATTTGCGCACGGCGCGCATCAAAGACTCGGCAAAAGCTGGCGCCGCTAAGGTTTGCAGGGCTGCAGGCACTTAGATGTCGGCGCTGCGGGCGCGGGCGGCGCGCAGTTCTTGTAGCACGCGCGGGTCTTGTAGCGCCAGCTCCCAGGCTACTTGCTCGTAGCGGGCCTGGGAGCGCGCGGCCAACCAGTTTTGCATCGCCCATGCCGCCGCCACGCTGGCAATACGCAGCGGGCGGGCCAGCAAGGCTAAGCCGGCAAACAGAGCGGACCACAGCATGACCCAGGCCAACAACAAATGGCCTTCGGCCCAGCTGTCAATCAACTGGTCTGCAACCACCAGCAACGCAGCTAAAACGGCAGCCGACAAGAGACCGGCCAAGGCTCGGGAAGCATTGACGGTCTGTTTTCTGGCATGCATGCCAGGTGCGCGTGGCGCACTGGACTGCGGTAAAAATGGGGTGACATAGGACATCAATGGCTCCTTTTAGGTCTATGAATCAGATCGGGATGCGACTTACATGGGGCTGATACTAGGGTTTACACTAATACGAGTCCACTTTATATTTTTAATTCCAGACATTCATAGAATCTATTGATGACCCTGCCCGTTCCGCAACTGCGCAATTTCGACCTCAACCTGCTCAAAATCTTCGACGTGGTGATGGCCGAACGCAGCCTGACGCGGGCTGCACAGGTGCTCTCGCTCACCCAGCCGGCGGTAAGCAATGCATTGCGCCGCCTGCGCGAGGCATTGGGCGACGAGGTGCTTGTGCGCCAGGGGCGCAGCTTGGAGGCCACGCCCAAGGCGCTGCTGCTGTGGCCGCAGGTGCGCGAGGCGCTGGCACGCTTGCAAAGCGCCCTGGCGCCGCACCCGTTTTCGCCTGCCGATACGGTATGCAGCTTTGTGCTGACCATGGCCGACGCCACCGCATCCCAGCTGATGCCGGGCTTGGTGCAGGGCTTGATGCGGCAAGCGCCGGGCGTGTCTTTGCGCACCGTCCCGCTGACCACCCGTGACCCCCGGCGTATGCTGGAAGATGGCGAGGCAGACCTGGCAGTGGGCCATTTCCCTGCCGCCCTCGCGGCGATCGCGCAGCAACGACAAAATGGACAGGCCGTGCGCTTTGGCCAGCAAAGGCTTTTTTCCAGTGACTATGTGTGCGTGATGCGCAGCGGCCATGCGCTAGCGGGCGCACCGCTGAGCCTGGATGCGTTTTGCCAGGCCCAGCACGTGCTGGTGAGTTTTTCCGGCCGCGCTTACGGGTTGATTGATGAAGCACTGGCCTCGGTCAATCGCTCGCGTCGCGTAGTGCTGACGGTGAACCAGTTTTTTACTACCGGTAGCGTGGTGGCGCACTCCGATTTACTGGCCGTGCTACCGCGCCATTTTGTACAAGTCACTGGCTATGCGCCCCTGCTCGCGGTGCATGAATTGCCCTTTGATGTTCCGCCGATTCAGGTCGATGCGCTTTGGCACCAGCGCCATGATGCGGACAGCGCGCAAACTTGGTTGCGCGCCCAGGTACATGCAGTTGCGCAGGCCGTGCCCCTGCCTGCGCCGAGGGCTGCCGCATGAAGCTGCAACTGCTCTCCGACTTGCATCTGGAATCGCAGCCCGATTTTGCGCTGCGCCCGGCCCCAGAGGCGGATTTTTTAGTTCTAGCCGGGGACATTGGCTCCTACCAAAGCGGCTCCAAATTGCAGGATGGGGATTTCGGCCTGGCGCGGTTTTCTCCACTGCACGGATGGCCGGTGCCGGTGTATTTTGTGCCGGGCAACCATGAATACGACCAGCTCGATTTTGATGCCGGCCAAGCGCGATTGCGCCAGACCTGTGCGCGCCTGGGAATTACCTGGCTAGACCAGCAGCAGTTCAGGCTTGCCGGCCGAAGTGCGGATGGCCAGGCGCTGCGCCTGCTGGGCACTACGCTCTGGACGGATTTTGATGCGCTCGCCGCGCACGAGGGCGGCACACCCGATCCCAAGGCGCGTGAAAAAGCGTTTCGCGCTGCCGACTACTACCTCAAAAAAACCGGCACACTGCGCCATGGTCTGCCTTTCTTGTCTGAAAAGGTACGCGAAGAAGGCCTGTAATGCCAAGCCTGGTTACGCCATGCTTTAGGGCAAGCCTTTGATGGCAAAACCATCGTGGTGACGCACTTTGCACCCAGCCTGCACAGCGCTGACCCGCGCTATGGCCGGGTACCGGGCACCGCCGGTTTTTGCAATGCGCTAGATGACTTGCTACCGCAGGCCGCGCTCTGGTTGCATGGACATTTGCACCTCGCGCAAGACTATGTGCACCGGGGCTGCCGCGTCGTGGCCAATCCGCTGGGTTATGCCCACAAAAAAGAGCAGGCGCAATTTCGCGCCCAAGCGGTGATTGAAATTTAGCGGGCCGCTAATCCATCAAAACAGGTGCTCATGACCAAGTCGATAATTTGCGCATCATCGTGCTGGCCGCCCATTTTTAAGAACTCAAGCACCGGGTCGCAGGCTCGGGCGTACAAGGTGTAGAGCACGGCAATGGGCGGCAGGCTGGTTTGCAAATGGCCTTGCGCTTGCGCCTCTTCAATCCAGGCGCCCAAGCGGTCGCTCACTTCAATCAGGCCATCCATGTACAGCGCATTGGCCATGAGCTTGGCGCGCAAGGTGGAATTGCGACTGGGCAGAGAGGGCATCTGGCCCAGCAACTGCAACTCCATAGTCCAGCGCGCCACCGCCCGCAATTGGGCCATAGCGTTTTGCACCGGCAGTTCGCGCAAATAGTCTTGCGCTCTTTGCATCAGCTTGACCATGGCCGCCGCCGCCAGGTCTTCTTTGCTCGGGAAATGCTTGTACAAACTGGCCTTGGCGATGCCCACGGTGGCGGCAACTTCATCGACCGTCATGGCCTCAAAACCTTTTTGCGCAAGCAGTGCGCTGGCCGTCTGGATGATGGCGTCCTCGCGCGCCTGCAGCATCTGCGTTTTGAAGGACACTTTGGGCAGGGCTTTGGAAGGCATGTCTGAATTTTAGCCTTTGGGTTGTTTTGTAATCGATTCGGGCTGATTTGCGACTGAGCGGTTCAATTATTGGCCTGGTTTACCTGCGCCCCTTGCCGCATCCCAAGCGTCACTTTTATTTAGGCCGCAGTGGCCGGTGGGCAAAGGCTGGCTGGCTGCAGCGCCACCCAGGCTTGCCCTTTTCGCGGCGCTTAGGAAGTGGCGCCTAGCCCGCAACGGCGCTTAGCCCCGTGCGCCTGCTCCAGGCATTGCAAGAACGCGCGGGTGGCACGCGAGGCTTGCGGTGAGCGGCGGGTGATAGCGAAGAACTCGCAGTCGTAAAAAAACACAGCCGGGACGACGGCCTGCATCTGGCCTTGCTGCACAAAGCTGTGCGCATAGTGCTCGGGCAAAAATCCGACAAAGCAGCCCGACAAAATCAGGGTGGCAATCGACTCCTGGTCAAATCCGGTGGCGCTGCGCGTCAGGCGCAATTGTTGGCTGACCTGCAAATTGGGCGAGTGGTAACCCAGGCCGGCAAAAGGCAGCGCGCGCAGCGCGTCCCAATCCAAGCGCTTGTGCGCGCTGTCAAACAAGGCATGGCCGGGGCCGCAGTACAAGCACATATGTTCGTCAAACAGGCGCGCATAGTGCAGGGTGCTGGAGGTCCGGTGTCCGGGGATGATGCCCAAATGGAACTGCCCATCAAGTACACCGCGCTCTATGGCATTGAGCGTGGCCACATGCAGATTGAGCGCAACGTCCGGCGCGCGCGCATGAAAGCGCGCAATCGCCTGCGCAACACGGGACTTGGGGTTGCTGGCAGTTTTGTCAAAGACCGCTATCTGCAACTGGCCGCCCATGCGCTGGTGAATTTCATCCACGCTGCTGCGAAACGCATCGGTAGCGGCCAGCAACTGGGTGGTTTGCGCGTAAATTTTTTGGCCCTCCGGCGTCAAGGCAAAGCCGGCCCGACCACGGCGGCACAGGCGCAAGCCCAGGCGGGTTTCCAGGTCTTTGATATGGCGGCTGATGGTGGAGCTGCCGATATTGAGCTCCAGTTCGGCAGCGGCCATGCCACCGCAGTCGGCCACCACCCGGAACACGCGCAGCAAGCGCAAGTCCATGTCGCTGAGCTGGCCCAGGGCCGGGCGTGACGGCGGATTTAGTTTCATAAATATGCAAGTAAATAGCGATAATTGTGGCTTTATAAGAGTAAGAGTGCAAGCCACAATCGCCGATCAGCAGCAAATGACTGCGCCTTACCCGGCAAATGCGGTGGGGCGCGCTACACCGCAGCAAACTTTTTTGTAGACCTCTACCATCCAGGAGACCGCCATGAAACCCCATGACACTGCCAGCCACGCCCCGGTCGTTACCACTACCTCCCCCTACCCGCGCGACCCCGCCTGGATGGATGCGCACTGGATGCCTTACAGCGGTAACCGCAATTTCAAAGCCAAGCCCCGCATGATGGTCAGCGCCAAAGGCGCTTACTACACCGACTCCAACGGGCGCAAGGTGCTCGACGGCTTATCCGGCCTGTGGTGTTGCGGCCTGGGCCACGGACGCCAAGAAATCACCGATGCGGTGAGCCGCCAGATCGGCACCATGGAGTATTCGCCCGCGTTCCAGTACGCACATCCGCTGTCCTTTGAACTGGCCAACAAAATCACCCAGCTCATGCCCGAGGGTTTGGACCGCGTGTTTTTTGCCGGTTCAGGTTCGGAGTGCGCAGACACCTCACTGAAGATGGCGCGTGCCTACTGGCGCGCTAAAGGCATGGGCACCAAGACGCGCCTGATTGGCCGCGAAAAAGGCTACCACGGCGTCAATTTCGGTGGCATTTCGGTAGGCGGCATTGGCGCCAACCGCAAGACTTTCGGCCAGGGCATTGAGGCCGACCACCTGCCGCACACCCAGTTGCCCCAAAACGTCTATTCCCGCGGCATGCCCGCCCATGGTATGGAACTGGCTGACGAATTGCTGCGCCTCATTACGCTGCACGACGCATCAAATATTGCGGCCGTGATCGTGGAGCCCATGTCGGGCTCGGGTGGCGTGGTGGTTCCGCCCGTGGGCTATCTGGCTCGCTTGCGCGAGATTTGCACCGCCAACAACATTCTCTTGATTTTTGATGAAGTCATTACCGGCTTTGGCCGCTGCGGCGCCTACACCGGTTCGGCTGCCTTTGGCGTGACGCCGGACATCATGAACATCGCCAAACAAGTGACCAATGGCGCCCAGCCCCTGGGGGCGGTGGTGGCCAAGAAAGAAATTTACGACACCTTTATGGATGCCGGCGGACCAGAGTACATGATGGAATTTACCCACGGCTACACCTACTCGGCGCATCCGGTGGCCTGCGCCGCCGGTATCGCTGCCCTGGATGTGTTGGTCAAGGAAAACATGATCGAACGCGTGGCCGCCATGGCGCCTTATTTTGAGCAAGCGGTGCACAGCCTCAAAGGCAGCAAGCACATCACCGACATCCGCAACGTAGGTTTGGCTGCAGGGTTCACGATGGCTGCTGTGCCCGGCGAACCCGCGCGCCGACCCTATGAAATTGCCATGCGCTGCCTGGAAAAAGGCTTTTACGTGCGCTACGGCGGCGACACTATTCAATTGGCGCCGCCCTTCATCATCGAAAAATCCGAAATCGACAGCCTGATCAATGCCTTGGGCGAATCGATCAACGAGACTAACTAAGGACGCTAGGCAGCCAGGCGCACAAGCGCCTGCCGCACCCACGCTAGCTGAGCGGCGCATACCCGTGTGCGCCGGTCCTACGACAAGCAGCGCACCTGCGTCGCCTTATGCACCCTTCTAAGCCGCCCAGTCTTGCCCCAAGGAGGCTGGTGTGCGTTTGGGTGGTGGGCGCCAGGCGTACCTGGGAAAGCCTTTGCACTCCCTACAGCCTATGCAATGCGCCTGGCGCGCATTTGCGATACTTCAACACCTTGCGGCCTGGCCGCCGCCCAGCTTTTTTCGCACTTTCTTATTTTTAACCAGAGCACTCGCACTATGTCCTCATTACCCACTATCGGCCACCTGATCGGCGGCCAACTCACCCAAGGCGGAAGCCGCAGCGCTGAAGTATTCAATCCTGCGACCGGCAAAGCTGAAAAAAAGCTCTTGTTGGCAGACAAATTGACCGTAGAGCAAGCCATCGCCAACGCCCAAGCCGCCTACCCTGAGTGGCGCAACACGCCGCCGCTCAAGCGCGCGCGGGTGATGAGCAAGCTCAAGGTGCTGCTGGAAGAGCATGCCGATGCCTTGTGCGCCCTGGTGACCGCGGAGCATGGCAAAGTACTGCCCGATGCCATGGGCGAGTTGCAACGCGGCATTGAAAACGTGGAATACGCCAGCTACGCACCTGAATTGCTCAAAGGCGAGCACAGTAAAAACGTAGGCCCGTCTATCGACTCCTGGAGCGAATTTCAGGCGCTCGGTGTGACTGCCGGCATCACGCCCTTTAACTTTCCCATCATGGTGCCCTTATGGATGTGGCCCATGGCGGTGGTATGCGGCAATACCTTTGTGCTCAAGCCCTCAGAGCGTGACCCCAGCAGCACCCTACTGGTGGCGCAATTAGCGCTGCAAGCGGGTCTCCCACCGGGCGTGCTCAATGTGGTCAATGGCGACAAGGAAGCGGTAGACATGCTGCTGACCGACCCGCGCGTCAAAGCCATCAGTTTTGTCGGCAGCACGCCTATCGCTGAATACATTTACGCCACCGGTTGCGCCCATGGCAAACGCGTGCAAGCCCTGGGCGGCGCAAAAAACCATGCGGTCGTGATGCCCGACGCCGATGTAGCCAACGCGGTCAATGCACTGATGGGCGCGGCCTATGGCTCTTGCGGCGAGCGCTGCATGGCCATCCCGCTGGTTGTCGCGGTGGGCGACGCAACCGCAGACGCAGTGATTGCCGGCCTGAAAACCGAAATTGCCAAGATGAAAGTCGGCCCAGGCACCACGGCCGGAATGGACATGGGCCCGCTGGTGACCAAGGCCCATTTTGAGAAAGTCAAGGGCTATGTAGATCAAGGCGTGGCCGAGGGCGCCACTTTGGTGGTCGATGGGCGCGGCGTACAGGTGCCGGGCCACGAACAAGGCTATTTCCTGGGGCCCTGCCTGTTTGACAACGTCAAGCCCGGCATGGTGACCTACCAGGAAGAGATCTTCGGACCGGTGCTGGGCGTGGTGCGCGTCAAGACCTTGCAAGAAGCCATGGACATGATTGACGCCCATGAATACGGCAATGGCACCTGCATTTTTACCCGCGACGGCGAAGCCGCACGCTACTTCACCGACAACATTCTGGTGGGCATGGTGGGCGTGAATGTACCCCTACCGGTACCAGTGGCTTACCACTCCTTCGGGGGATGGAAGCGCTCTTTATTCGGCGACTTGCATGCCTATGGTCCCGACGCTGCGCGTTTTTATACCAAGCGTAAAACCATCACCCAACGCTGGCCTTCCGCTGGCGTACGGGAAGGAACGATGTTCAGTTTCCCCTCCAGCAAATAACGTTTTTGATGAATATATTGATAAACTTAAAAATATGGTGTAATATAACGAAATTAGGGCTCTTGTAAAAAATTAGACGGAAACGTCGCTTTTTGCGAGAATATTGCTGGATTTCAGATGTTGAACTGAAATGCTTCAATAAAAAATCATATTTCAACCGTTGGAAGTCGATCATGTCAAAAACAAAGGTAGCTAATTTTTCGCAGATGTACACCAAGTACCTCAATCTGGTGCATGCTGTTCGCAGCTTGCCGAGCTTTCCGCAACTCGACGCTGTCGAGTCGCGCATGCTCAATGTCTTCGCGTCCGCGTGGCACGAAGAAAAACCGATTACGGTGCTGGAGGCCATGGTGATGTTGCCCGAGATTTCGACCACTACTGCGCACCGCCGTTTAAAGGCTTTGCGCAAAAAGGGAATGATCGACCTGAACCTGGATAGCCAGGACAACCGCGTCAAGTACGTGGTGCCAACGAAAGCGACGCACCAGTACTTTGCGCAATTGGGGCAGTGCATGGAGAAGGCACAGGCCGTTTGATGCTGCGCGGCTAGGGCCGCGCGAGTCGTACGCTCCTGCGCTTTGTCCTGCACTGATGTGCAGGTATAAAAATTTGGGAGTGGTACGCCATGCAATTACAAAAATCCGTGTGGGTCGTCGCACTGACGGCTCTGGCCTATATGGGCCTTTTCTCTTTCAACCAGTTTGTCTTTTCTAGCTTGGATGGGGCCAGCGCCAGAGGCCTGGTCTTCCTGCCCAGTGGTTTGCAGCTGATTGGCGTTCTTTTATTTGTCGAATGGGGCGCGCTGGGCTTGGTGCTGGGGGCGCTGGCCATGGGACTTGGACCCCTGTATGCAGGTGATCCGATCACGGCGATGGGAGCGGCTTTGCTGGCGGGCCTGGCGCCGCTGTTTGCCCGCGCACTGTGCGTGCGCTATGACGCTTTAGATGAAGACCTCCATGGCCTGAGCGGCGCAGCTTTGCTGCGACTGACCGTCCTGTTCTCGGCACTGAGTGCGCTACTGGGCCAGCTGTGGCTGCTAGGCCGCAACCAGGGCGGCGACTTGTGGGCTGGCATGGCCTTGCATTTCACCGGCGATTTGCTCGGTGCCCTGATCGTGATGTACAGCGCCAAACTGGTGCTAGACCGCTTGCCACAACTTAGCAGGGGATAATCCGCGCCACATGGCGCTCATTACCTTACTGGAAGCCCAACTCGCGTTTGGGCATGTACCCCTGCTAGACCATGCAGGCTTTTCACTCGAAACCCAGGAGCGCGTGGGCTTGATCGGTCGCAATGGCACCGGCAAATCCTCGCTGCTCAAAATTCTGGCCGGGCTGGAAAAGCCCGATGACGGCGTGCTGCAAGTGCAAAGCCAACTGCGCGTCGCCTATGTGGCGCAGGAGCCCGATTTAAACGCCCAGTCCAGCGTGTTTGACGCAGTCAGCGTGGGCTTGCAACGCGTACGTGATTTGATAGACGACTACTCACAAGGGCACGGCGACCTGGACGCGATGCAAAGCGAAATTGAGGCGCTGGATGGCTGGAACTGGGAGCAGCGTGTGGGCGAGACCCTGCACCGATTGCATCTGGACCCAGAGGCTATCGTCAGCACGCTGTCGGGCGGTACCAAAAAGCGCGTGGCCCTGGCGCAGGCGCTGGTGACGCAGCCCGATGTGTTGCTGCTAGACGAGCCAACCAACCACCTGGATTTGGACAGCATCGAGTGGCTTGAAGGTCTGTTGGTGGACTTTGCAGGCGCGCTCATTACCGTTACCCACGACCGCTCATTTTTAGATAACGTAGCCACGCGCATCGTCGAGTTGGACCGGGGCAAGCTGCTGTCCTACCCGGGTAACTTCGCCGCCTATTTGCTGCAAAAAGAAGAGCAACTGGCCCAAGAAGCGGTGATCAACGCCCGCGCCGATAAGCTGCTGGCGCAAGAAGAAGTGTGGATACGCAAAGGCGTAGAGGCGCGGCGTACACGGGCCACCGCGCGCATCGTGCGCCTGGACCATTTGCGCGCGCAACGCGAGGCGCGCCGCGACGTACTGGGCAGCGTGAACATGGATATCAGCAGCGGTGCCAGTAGCGGAAAATTGGTGGCCGAACTAACCCATATATCCAAGCGTTTTGGCAACAAAAATATTGTCCAGGACTTCAGCGCCACGATTTTGCGCGGCGACAAGATAGGTTTGCTTGGCCCCAATGGCGCAGGAAAAACTACTTTGCTTAAATTGATTTTGGGCGAATTGCAAGCCGATCCCGCGCCAGCCAATGCCCCTGCGCCCGAGCCCGGCCACAGCCCCTGGGGTACGGTGCGCCAAGGGGCCAATATTGCGGTCGCTTATTTCGACCAGATGCGCAATGCTTTGGACTTAGACGCGACCCTGGAAGACTTCATCAGCCCGGGTAGCGAATGGATTGAGATCGGCAACCGGCGCCAGCATGTAAAGAGCTATCTGGGTGATTTTTTGTTCTCACCAGCACGCGCTAATTCACCGGTGCGCTCCCTCAGCGGTGGCGAGCGCAACCGCTTGTTGTTGGCGCGGCTGTTCGCCCGCCCGGCCAATGTGCTGGTGCTCGATGAGCCCACCAACGATCTGGACATTGACACCCTGGAATTGCTGGAAGACCTGCTGCAAAACTACGATGGCACGGTGTTTCTGGTCAGCCACGACCGCACGTTTTTGGACAATGTCGTAACCAGCACGATTGCCTTTGAAGGCCCGGGACGCTGGCGTGAGTTTGAGGGCGGCGTGCAGGATTGGCTGGTACAAAGCAAGCGCTCCAATGCGATAGCCCAGTCCAAGGGGCAAAAAGGCGCCCAAAGTTTTAACTACGGGCGCGATGACAAAGCTGCCCCCGCCGCGCAAGCGGCGCCGACGCCATCCGCTCCTGCAGCGCCCGCTGTCAAGGCGCGCAAACTGAGCTACAAAGAGCAACGCGAACTCGAGGCCTTGCCCACGCGCATCGCGACCTTGGAGGCCGAACAAGCCGCCCTCAATGCCCAGCTTGCCGACGGCACGCTTTACGCCAGCGATAACGCCAAGGCGCTCCAACTAGCGCAGCGAAACGCCGCAATTGATGGCGAGCTCCTAGAGGCTTTGGAACGCTGGGAAATTCTGGGCGCTTAATCGCTTGGCAGGCTAGCCGACTACGCCTTGCTGGCGCAGTTGCGCAATGGCATCGGCGTCCCAACCCCATTCGCGCAACAACGCGTCGGTGTGCTCTCCCAAGGCCGGGGGCGCCCGGTGCAGCACCGGCGGGTTGTCTGCCAGGCGCAAGGGGCTGGCGACCGAGCCTATGGAGGCGAGGGCGGTGGCCGCTTGGGCTGCCGCGCTGGTGGGCTGCGTGACGGCCAGACCACGGGCCTGCACCTGGGCGTCGGCAAAGGCTTGGGCCACCGAGTTGATCGGGCCGCAGGGCACCGCATGGTGCTCCAGGTCGGCAATCCACTGCGCGGTAGTGCGGGTGCGCGTCACCGCCTGCATCAAGGCCTCCAGGGTGTCGCGGTGCCGGACCCGCTCGGGATTGGTATGAAAGCGCGGATCGGCCGCCCATTCGGGGTGGCCGGCCACCGTACAAAAACGCGCGAACTGACCGTCGTTGCCGATTGCCAGCAGCATGGCGCTGTCTTGGGTTTCAAAGTCGCGGTAAGGCACCAAGCTGGGGTGGCTATTGCCCTGGCGCTGGGGCGATTGGCCGGTATTCAAAAAGCCAGCCGCCTGGTTGGCCAAAATTGCCATGCCGACGTCGAGCAAGCTCATGTCGATGTGCTGGCCCAGGCCGGTGCGGTGGCGCACCTCGATAGCCGCCAAAATCGCGCTGCAGGCGTAAACGCCGGTAAACAAATCGGTCAAGGCCACGCCCACACGCTGCGGGCTGCCGCCCGGCGTTCCTTCCGGTTTACCGGTGATGCTCATCATGCCGCTCATGGCCTGGATCATGAGGTCGTAACCAGCGCGCTCGGCGTAGGGGCCGGTCTGGCCAAATCCGGTGATGGAGCAATAAATCAGGCGCGGATTGAGCGCGTGCACACTGGCGTAGTCCAAACCGTAATGCGCCAGGCCGCCAACCTTGAAGTTTTCTACCAAGATGTCTGATTGCAGGGCCAGCTCTTTGATCAGCGCCTGCCCTTGCGTCTTGGCAATATCGATCGCGATGGAGCGCTTATTGCGGTTGCAGGCAGTGAAATAGCTGGCGTGTGCTGTGTCCTGGCCTTGCGCATCTTGCAGAAAGGGCGGACCCCAGTGGCGGGTGTCGTCGCCCTCGCCGGGTTTTTCGATTTTGATGACATCGGCGCCCATGTCCGCCAGCATCTGGGTACACCAGGGCCCGGCTAACACCCGCGAGAGGTCCAGAACTTTGAGGTGGGCAAGGGCGGGCGTAGTTTGCGGCATGGCGATCTAAGAAAAATGGGAATGAAAATGTGCGAGCCTAACGCCAGGGGCGGCGTGGTAGTTTGCGATAAATCCACATCGGCGCAACACCCTGGCCTCAAGCGAGCTGCACGCCATCCACATACCACCAGCGCCCTTCGTGGAGCACAAAGCGGCTGCGCTCATGCAAACGCAAAGCGCTCGCGCCTGCGGGTTTAAAGCGGGCGACAAATTCCACTTCGGCTTCGCTCAGGCTGCCGCCTAAGGCTTTGCGTAGCTCCAAACCCAGCCACTTGCCCGTGGTGTCAAAGTCCACTCGCGCAGGACGCGTGCTGGCATGCCAGGTGCCCCGCAAATAGGCTTCGCGCTGCAAGACAAAAGCGCTGTAGCGCGAGCGCATGAGGCTTGGGGCATCGGGTGCGGACGCATCGCCTTCCAGATACTGCCCGCAACACGCAGAAAAACGCAGTCGTTTCCCGTTGGTGCCAGCCCGCGCACACGGGCAGGGCAGGTCGCCTTGCAAAGCCAGCGGACCCTGGCTCATCCGCCTTTAGCGGCCTTGGCTTGCGCCTTGTGGGCGTCCCAGCTTTGTACTGGCGCGCCGTCTTTGACCCAGGCGGCAAAGCCGCCGTCGATGTGGGCGACATTGGTCATGCCCATTTCTTGCAAGGCTTTGGTGGCCAAGGCGCTGCGCCAGCTAGCCGCGCAAAACAACACATATTCTTTGGCCTCGTCGCCAAACACCGGTTTGAAGTAGGGCGAAGCCGGGTCCACCCAAAACTCCAGCATGCCGCGCGGCGCGAGCACCGCACCTTCGATAGTGCCTTCGCGCTCAGCTTCGCGGATGTCGCGAATGTCCACCAACTGCATGCGCCCGTCGGCCACACGCTCGTGCACTTGCGCAACGGAATAAGTTGTGATGCTGGCATTGGCCTCATCGACGAGTTGGCGGAATCCTTTGGTAATCGGCATAGTGTCTCCTTCTGTTATTCGTTCAGGCCAGGGCGCGCTGGATGATGATTTTTTGCACGTCGCTGGTGCCTTCGTAAATTTGGCAAACGCGCACGTCGCGGTAAATGCGCTCCACCGGAAAGTCGCTGACATAGCCATAGCCACCCAGGGTTTGGATAGCCACAGTACATACTTTTTCGGCCATCTCGCTGGCGAATAATTTGGCCATGGCCGCTTCTTTCAGGCAGGGCCGCCCGGCGTCGCGCAGGGCTGCTGCATGCCATATCAATTGACGTGCGGCTTCCAGTTGCGTTGCGCACTCCGCCAGCCTAAAGCCCACCGCTTGATGATTGAAGATTGGCGCACCAAAACTCTGCCGGTCTTTGGCATACGCCAGCGCCACTTCAAACGCACTGCGCGCCATGCCCACGCTTTGCGCCGCGATGCCGATGCGTCCGCCCTCCAGACCACCCAGCGCGATGCCATAGCCCTCGCCCTCTTTGCCGATCAGGTTTTCCGCCGAGATGCGGCAGTTGTCAAAATTGATTTGCACGGTGTCGCTGCTGTGCTGGCCTAGCTTGTCTTCCAACCGTGCCACTACATAGCCCGGCGCCGTGGTGGGCACCAAAAACGCACTCATGCCTTTTTTGCCCGCGCCTTTGTCGGTGACGGCAACCACGATAGCTACATCGGCATTTTTGCCGCTGGTGATGAATTGCTTCACGCCATTGAGCACATAGGCATCGCCTTCACGTACCGCCGTAGTGCGCAGGCTGGAGGCGTCCGAACCCACATGCGGCTCGGTCAGGCAAAACGCGCCCAGCATCTCGCCTTGTGCTAAGGGCGTCAGCCATTGCTTTTTCTGCGCCACATTGCCATAACGCATCAAGATGGCATTGACTGGGCAATTGGTCACGCTAATCACCGTGCTGGTGCCGCCGTCGCCAGCAGCGATCTCTTCCAGCACCAAAGCCAGCGTCAGGTAATCCAACTGCACGCCGCCGTATTCCTCAGGCACGCAAATGCCGTATGCGCCCAGCGCCGCCAGGCCCTTGTGCGCCTCTTTGGGAAAAGTGTGTTCCTTGTCCCAGCGCGGGGCGTTCGGCCACAGTTCGTTTTGCGCAAATTCGCGCACCGCATCGCGAATGGCTTCCTGGTCGGGGGTGAGCAGCATGGCGGGCCTTAAAGCATTTCCACCGCTACCGCAGTCGCCTCGCCGCCCCCAATACAAAGCGTCGCCAGCCCACGTTTCAAACCGCGCGCCTTCAGCGCATGCAACAGCGTCACCATGATGCGGGCACCAGAGGCGCCTATGGGGTGGCCCAAGGCGCAGGCGCCGCCGTTGACGTTCACTTTGTCGTGTCCGATACCCAACTCTTTCATCAGCGCCATAGGCACCACCGCAAAGGCTTCGTTGATTTCCCACAAGTCCACATCGCCCACCGCCCAGCCGGCTTTGGCCAAGGCTTTTTGCGTTGCACCGACGGGTGCGGTGGCAAACCACTCGGGCGCTTGCGCGTGGGTGGCGTGGCTGACAATGCGGGCCAGGGGTTTGCAAGCCAATTGCGCTGCGGTGCTGGCGCGCATCAACACCATGGCGGCTGCGCCGTCGTTGATCGACGAGCTGGAGGCAGCGGTAATCGTGCCGTCTTTTTTGAATGCTGGCCTAAGACCGGAGATTTTGTCCAGCTTGATCTTGCCCGGCCCTTCGTCCATGCTCACCACGCGCTCTCCGCTGCGCTCTTTCACGGTGACGGGTGTGATCTCTGTGGCAAAGGCACCACTGGCAATGGCTGCTTGCGCTCGCTGCACGCTGGCGGTGGCAAAAGCGTCTTGCTCGGCGCGGGTGAAGCTGTATTTAGCGGCGCAGTCTTCGCCAAAGGTGCCCATGCTGCGGCCCGCTTCGTAGGCGTCTTCCAGGCCATCGAGCATCATGTGGTCGTAGACCTTGTCATGGCCCATGCGGTAGCCGCCACGGCCTTTGAGTAAGAGGTAAGGCGCATTGGTCATGCTCTCCATGCCGCCGGCCACCAGCACGTCCTGGCTGTGCGCGGCCAGCATGTCGTGCGCAAACATGGCTGCCCGCATACCCGAGCCGCACATTTTGGACAGCGTTACCGCGCCCGCGCTTTGCGGCAAACCGCCTTTGAAAGCCGCTTGACGCGCCGGGGCCTGGCCCTGGCCGGCCATCAGGCAGTTGCCAAACAAGACTTCGCCTACCGCATCGGGGGCAATGCCCGCCCGCTCCACGGCGGCGCGTATAGCGGCGCCGCCCAGGTCATGGGCAGCAAGGGTGGAAAAGTCGCCTTGAAAACTTCCCATGGGGGTACGGGCGGCGCTGACAATCACGATAGGGTCTTGCATGGTGGGGCTCCTCAAAGTGGCTTGGTTCATCAATCGGTTTCAAAGCGTTTTTCCCGGTCATAGGGGAACACGTCGTGCACATAACCCTGGGCAATGCGCTCTTTGTGGCCTTGCCAAAAGTCCACGTCCAGCAAGTCGGCATGGTGCTCCATGAATACTTTGCGCACGGCCGGGTTGCCCAATAAAAACGGGGTAAAGGTTTCGGGGAACACGTCTTTGGGGCCTACGCTGTACCAGGTCTCGCCGGACATTTCTTCCTCTTCATTGCGCGGCGCCGGCACGCGGCGGAAATTGCAATCGGTGATGTACTCGATTTCGTCGTAGTCATAAAACACCACCTTGCCGTGGCGCGTGATGCCGAAGTTTTTCCACAGCATGTCGCCGGGGAAAATATTGGCCGCTACCAGGTCTTTGATGGCGTTGCCGTATTCCACTACCCCGCGTGCAATCTGCCCGCGTGCGCGCTCGGCGTTGGCCGAAGAGTTGGCCGCGTCGGCACCACCCGCATCAAAGGCTTCTTGCAAATAAATGTTCAGCGGAATCATGCGTCGCTCGATGTAGACGTGTTTGATGACGACTTCTTGCGTGCCATCGCTGCGCGTGTTGACTTGCAATTGACTGGGCGCAAATTTTTCGATCTCGGCCAATAACTCCGGTTCAAAGCGATTCAAGGGAAAACCCACGCCGCTGTATTCCAAGGTGTCGGCCATGCGCCCGACACGGTCGTGTTGCTTGACCAGCAAATATTTGCCTTTGATTTGTTCGCGCGAGGTGTCTTTGGGGGGCGGATAAAAGTCTTTGATGACTTTGAACACATAGGGAAAACTAGGCTGGTCAAACACCAGCATCACCATGCCCTTGATGCCCGGCGCAATGCGGAACTTATCGGTAGAGTGACGCAGGTGGTGCAAAACGTCGCGGTA